>CAYSNS010000011.1:0-10195 GCA_964432395.1 uncultured Aquifex sp.
AGTTGGCTAAGGTGTCTATGAGCTCCTCAAAGCCGTCCGAGGAAACGAAGTCCTCCTCCAGAGCCTCGTTTATCTCGTCGTAGGTAACAAAGCCCTTCTCCTTACCTACCTCAACAAGATGCCTGAGGACTTCCCTGTCTATCATTCCTTACCTCCTGCAAGATTTATTAAAAAACCCTGGATTCCTTTCAACTACCTCTCCTCCCTCTGCGCAGAAAAGGTGCTCTTATACCTCCTTTGTGATTTCTCATAGACCGCTGGGCTATCTCCTTAATACTTGCATTCCCGCTCACAACTTCTTCCTCCGGTATGCTTATCCTTAGCTTTTCAACGCTTGCCCAGAAACTCTTTTCGAGGTCGTCCACTTTGAGGTTGATTATGTCTTCCGGGACATTGTAGTAGTCCTCTTCAAGTATACAGCAAGCGTATTCAAGTGCTTTTGATGAGAGGTTCAGCTCTTCCAGGTCTATCCTGTGTTTTAGCTCAAGCAGGCCCTTGAGAAATAGCTTTTCTGTGAAGCTAAGTCTTGCCGGTTCTTCTTCGTGAGGTTCTTCCCTTTTGCGTATGCCCGAGGAGAGCACGTCAACGGGAATCTTCGTGACTTTGCTGAGCTGTAACAGGAGCCTGAAGGCTAACAGTTCATCTTGGACAAATGAAACGTAATAGGTAAAGTCCTTTATAGCTTCATCGGGGTTTACGTTCCGCTCTATTCTGTCAAGGAGCTGGGTGAAGAGGTCCTGAGCTTCTGAGAGGAGCTCCTTAAAGGCTTTCCTGCCCCGTGACACAATAAAGTCGTGGGGGTCCGTGCTATCAGGCAAGTAAACGGGGTAGACCTCAACACCTTCTCTGAGCAAGTGCGGGACCGCTAACCTGAGCGCTTTTCTGCCCGCATCGTCACCGTCAAATACGAGAAAAACCTTATCAACGAATCTTGACAGGAGTCTTGCGTGTTCCTTCCCGAAGGAAGTTCCAAGGGTAGCTACAGCGTTTCTAAAACCCTCCTGGTGCAGAGCTATAACATCAAAGTATCCTTCCACAAGTATGGCTGTTCTGAGTTCCCTCAAGTATGATAGACCTTCATACAGGCCGAACAGAAGTTTGCGCTTTTTAAAAACGTCGCTTTCGGGAGAGTTGATGTATTTGGGACCCTCACCGCTCAGAATCCTACCGCCGAATCCTACAACGTTCCCCCGCAGGTCCCTTATGGGAATTATGAGTCTACCCTTGAACAGGTCTCTGAACTTATTGTCCTCAACTTTTATAAGATTCCCGCTTTTCTCGTATTCCTCTAATAGACCCTCCTTTATCAGAAAGCTTACGAGTTCCCGGGATGAGGGGGCAAAACCCAGCTTAAACCTCTTTAAAGAAGAAACTTCTATGCCTCTTGAGTTCAGGTAATCTATGGCTTCTCTCTCCTCCCTGAGTTTGCGGTGATAAAAATCCGAAACCGCTTCAAGGGCTTCGTAAACTTTTTTGAACTTTTCTCCATCCTCATTTAGGCGGAGCTTTATTCCGTTCTTCTTAGCAAGTTCCTTAGCAGCTTCAATGTAGGAAAGGTTTTCATATAAAGATACGAACTTTATCGCATCCCCGCCAACACCACAGCCGAAGCACTTGAAAATCTGGCGTGAAGGGGATACGTAGAATGAGGGTGTCTTATCGGGATGAAAAGGACAGTTGGCTCTGTAGTTATTTCCTACCCTCTGGAGGCTTATGTAGTCGGAGATGACGTCTACTATATCTAATTCTCTTTTGAGGTCATCTATGTCCGAGGGCATTACCTTTTGAGAATTTAGACCGATATTCAGAGCTGTCAAGAACTTTAAGCTCTCAGAAGGGCTTCTGGGGAACCTTTTCCCAGTCTTTTAGAAACTGTTCTATACCCCTATCGGTCAGAGGATGTTTGAAGAGTTTCTCCATTACCGCAAAGGGCATGGTGCATATATCCGCACCTATTAGGGCGGACTCAAGGACGTGCATGGGATGTCTGACACTTGCAACGAGTATCTCCGTATCCATCTCGTAGTTGTAGAAAATTTCCTTTATTTCCCTTATGAGCTTCATACCCTCACCCGATATATCGTCAATCCTTCCCACGAAGGGAGACACAAAGGAAGCACCCGCCTTTGCAGCTATAAGAGCCTGCATAGGGGAAAAGACAAGGGTTACGTTGGTAGGTATTCCCTCAGACTCCAGAACCTGAACCGCCTTCATTCCTTCGGGAGTCATGGGTATCTTTACAACTACGTTCTCGCCCAGCTCCGCAAGTTGTCTTCCTTCCTTTATCATTCCCTCCGCATCAAGGGATACCGTTTCGAGACTCACAGGCCCATCAACTTCCTCGAGTATCTCCTTCACCACCTCATTAAAAGGCCTTCCCGTTTTGGATATAAGGGTAGGATTCGTTGTAACTCCATCAAGTATACCCCAGCTGTTTGCTGTTCTTATCTGTTCTATATCCGCGGTATCAAGGAAAAACTTCATGAGCTGACCTCCTTAATTAGTTTATCCTCCTTCTGTATGCCAAATAGAACTTTTGCCACTTTACCACCTTTTATTACGACGGTGGTAGGTGTTCCCAGAATGCCCAGCTCCTTTGCTACAAGGAGTCCTTCCCTTTTGGAAACGTCTACCTTTTTTAGCTTTATCTTCTTTGCGAGCTTATCTATTACCGGATTCATCCTCTGACAGGCTCCGCAGTTGGGAGAGTAAAAGTATAGAACTACGTTCCTGCCAAACTTGGTAAACTCTTTTCCTACCGATTTACTTGCTCTCCAGCGTGCGAAAAACTGCAAACTGAGCATCAGAAGAAACACGCCAAGAAGAGCTATGATAAAAACCTTGAGGATTTCCATATCAGTGGGAATATTTTAAACCAACAGCGGAGAACAGTTGCCGAAGTTCTCTTCGGGTTAGCTCCCGCCATTTCCCGGGGGTAAGTTTTCCGAGCCTTATCGGGCCTATCGCTACCCTTTTGAGTTTCAAAACCGGGTGCCCAAAGCTGGCGAGAAACCTTTTGACTATGTGTTTCCTTCCCTCATGGAAGGTTATCTCCAGGAGGGTGTTCTTTCCCTCGTAACGGACAACCCTTACGCTGTCAGGCTTTGCCGGCCCATCCTCAAGCTCCGTGCCTTTCCTCATCTTCCTCAGAGACTCTTCGGTCACCCTTCCTCTAACGAGGGCTAAGTAAACCTTCGGTAGCTTGTATCTGGGATGCAGTATGCGGTTTGCGAGCTCTCCATCGTTTGTAAGGAGCAGGAGACCTTCTGTGTTGTAGTCAAGCCTCCCGACCGGAAACACCCTTTCGGGTATGTCCTTTATGAGCTCCTCTATCGTCTTCTTACCGCTCTGAGACCTTCCGAGCTGGGTAAGATAACAGCAGGGCTTGTTCAGAACTATATACCTCTTACGAGGTGGTTTTACCTCCCTGCCGTCAACTTCAACGATATCAAGCTCCGGGTCTACCTTTACACCGAGGTCTCTGACAACCTCCCCGTTTACCCTTACTCTTCCCTCATTTATGAGCTTGTCCGCTTTCCTTCTGGAGGTAACACCGCACATTGAAAGGTAGCGGTTCAGACGGATGGGCATGGTTCACTTTATTACTGGTATGGGAACATCAGGTTTAAATTCTTCGTCCATTAAGCTGAGCTGTTGTTTTATGGTCCTTCTTAAAGAGGTTGCGATATCTAAACACATCCTGATATCCTCCTTACCTGGATACCTCTCCAGTGCTATATCTGGAAACAGGACCTTAAGCAGGGCGGAAGCTAATTTAAATATAGCCCTCTTATCCCTCGTATCCGCGTTCCTATCAACCGAGACTATATCCTCAACATAGGCTGTGTATTCTCCCCTCTGTCTTAGCGAGTGAAGAACTTCGGAGAAGAATTCCACATTGAGAGTGTAACCCCTCACCTTCATAGACTCATTCATGCGAGGAAGCCTCCATCCCTCAATAAAGCCGTGGAACCTATCTATGAGAGCGGACTCGTGGAAAAGGGAAGGAAGCTCCTCAAAGTAGAGCCTGTTCACAGGTTTCCTGTCATGGGTAAGAGCTATATTCCCGAGAAGGACGAAACCTGCCTGCCCCTCTCCCCTGTAATTGGATACATTAAAGGTTCCGCTTTCCAAGTAGCTTTTAAGCACCCCCCTTATCTCATCCACATCGCTGAACCTTATCGTTTGTATTTCGTCAAGGGCTATAAAGTCATACCTTGTAACAAGCCCCTCCATGTTTCTGGCTATGTCGTAAAAGAGCTTTGCCCGGGAGAGAAAGCCACCGCTCACAAGCCACCCATGCTTTGTAAGATTCCCGAAAACGTAGGACTTGCCTGTGCCCTTAGGGGCAAGCTCTATAATGTTAAGATTTGGTTCCACAAATACCAGGAGCCTTAAGAGAAAATAAATCTTCTGATCGAAGCTAACGAAACCCTCCGGGTTGTATTCCATAGCCCTTATAAGCAGGTCCACCCATTCTTCAAGAGAGAATTCTTTCCTGACCTCCATGTAATACTCTGGGTTCACCTCGTAGGGATTGAAAGGTGTAAAGGAAACAAGCTCTATATAGCCTCCCTGCTCCTCATCCTTATAGTAACAGAGCTCTGTAACTCCCCAGGCTTCTCCTCCCCTGAGCTTAGGCTCGTTCCTTGCCAGATAAATCGGGACGAGTCCCTCCCTGAAGGTTATACCGAGGTCGGGTATTGCGAACCTCACTTCTCCGCTTGCCACGTCAGGACTGGTGAGAACTCTAGTAATTATCTTTCTCTTAAGACCGGGGTGTGTAATCAAGAGGCCCTTTAACTTCTGGTCTCTGGAAGGTATATACTTAGCAAGAAAGCCCTTAAGGGATTCAGTATCAACCTCTCCTGTGCTTTCATCAAAGAATCTTTTTACTATCCAGTCCTTTATGAAGGAAGGTATATTTACCCCGGAAAATATAGCCCTTATCCTGTCATCCTTGTAAACATACTCGTTGGGGAAGAGCTCTCTTATCTTCCTGTCAAGTTCAATCATAGCAGGTCCTTTTCCTCCATACCTCCTTTTACGGTTATCTCCTTACTTACCTCTCGCGATCCTACGTAAACCTTCAGACTGTAACTGCCCGCTCTGGTATTGATAGGAAGCTCTGCTATAAACCAGTCCCCCTTCTTGCGGACTTCAAGCTCATAACTGAATGCGCCCTCAAGCTTCGCACGAACAGGTATCGTTGGTTCCGGGAACAACTTGAATCTGAGCATGCGGGATGTGAGCTCCTCTTTCTCAAGCTCAAGCCTGTAGCTAACTTCATCTCTTCCCACAACGATAAAAGGTATCAGAATCTCCTCGGGGGTGGCTCCTCCGTGTGTCTCTCCAGCAGGTTTCTTTGATATAGAGCGATGAGTCAGGGCTATCGTATATAACTTATCTCCCTTGAATACAAGGGTTTCGGGAATGTCAGCCTTTCCTATCATGAACCTTATTCCCTCTCCCTTTGTGTTAAAGCCCAGAGCTTCCTCCTTTCTTGAAAGGGCGGTTGCTCCGTGGTCAGCGGTTATTATCAACCTACCTCCGCTCAGCTCAATCTCCTTAATCAGAATCTGATAGAGCCTTTCCATCTTCTCAACTATGTATTCCGGGTAAGAGTTCTTCCCGTGATGTATAAATGTATCAAACTCCCCTATTGCGGTAGCTCCTTCAAGCTTGTTTGTCTCAGTTATGGTCGGCAGGTTTGCACGGGCAACCTTTATATCCTCTACGGGCAATCCTCTTTCCTTTAAAACACCCGCTATAAATCCCGCCCACTCAAAACCCACCCCATCAAGCTGGATTACCCTTATGCCTTGCTCTATGAGGTCCCCGAGTTCATCTATGCGGTGATACCACTCGTAAAACCTTTCTTCAGAAGAGTTAAGCTCACCAAGCAGTTCCCTTAGTCTGTCAGATATCCGGTCCCTGAGTTTGCATAGTTTGTATTCCTTTATGTATTCGTGAATTATCCCAAGCTCACTGGATAAATTAGAAGGAACCGGTGTATCCAGATAGAAATCAAAACCCTTCCATACGCCTCTTAGCTCTTCCTCTGAAATGTCTCCTTTTGCAAATAGTTCAATAGCTTTTATCCTTTCACAGGAAAGAACTCCCAGCAGGTTATGTTTGTTTATGGTCTCTCCTATGCTTTCACACAGCCCTCTGTCCATTGAATGGTCCACTTCAACTATCTTTCTTATATACTCCTTCTTCTCAGACTTGCTAAAGCGAGAGAGCCAGAGGTTCTGCGCAAGTTTATAAGGGTCATTGTCAAGAACTTCCCTGAATTCCCTCCACCTGCTGTGAGCATAATTTATAAGGAGTTTACGAATATTCTCGTCCTTTTCCGAAAAATAGAGCCCGAGAAACTCTTTAAAGCTCCCCGGCGTTCTGCTTGCGAGCAGGTCAGAGAAATTGCCCGCTTGCACTCTGTGAACCTCAGCTGTAAGGAACTGTAAAAATTTGTCGTCTTTGAAGTTAATATGTTCGCTAAAGCCAAAGGCTTTTCTTAAAAGCTCCTCATAGGAGTTTATCCTCACACTTTCAACAGCGGAATCAGGTCTCGCATTTTCAGCTCTTGTATAGAAGCTCTTTATGGCTACGAACTCTTCCCTCTTTTTTGTGTTCATCCAGAGGGAAAGAAGCTTTTTAAGGCTCGCAACAGGCTCAAAAGGGAGCCTGAGCTCGGGATTTATCAGATAAAGCAGGAGTTTTTTGCCATCACCCTCAAGCGTGTATAGAGGTGTGTATTCTCCCTTTCTGGGAAAGTTTTTGTATATGTCAAGTATTCTTTCCGACATACCCGCCAGGGGAATGATAACCCGGCCCCCTTCAATAAGGAGGAGCTTATTAAGTATAAGGTCGTAAAGTTCTTCTTCAGCATAGAAACGGATGGCTTCGCTTACAGAGTGAAGGACGATTGTTGAGCCCTCAAGGGAAGCTTCCTTAACTATATCCGCAAGTTTTTCAGGGTAAAGCCACCGCAGGTTGTCTTCTACTTTATCCTCAAGGAAGACCTCCTTAACCTTTCTGTTTCTGATGAGGGTTCTAAAACTCTTCAGGTGTCTGAAGTCAGGCAGGAGCACAAGACGGACACAGAACCTCCCCTCAGCCCCAGAGTTTCTCTCGTTGAGAAGAGCTTCTACGAGCTTGTCTAACTCCCTAAACCTCTTTGCTTCAGCCATTCCAGAGCTATCCTCCGGGAAGGAGGGTTCACAGTAAGGATGTATCTCAGCAGTTCCCTGAGCTCCTCCTCAGAGAGGTAGTCTATGTCTCCCAGAGCTTCTCTTTCCTCCTCCTTCTCGCTTTCATCTACATACACAGAAGCTTTCGGTTCGCTACCCTGAACATACTCACGGGAAGAGCTCCGCTCCTGTGATTCTTCCTTTTCCTCCTCTTCCATCAGCTCCTTTATCACGCGCTCTATCCTTAACGCAACCTCGGACTCGCTCCAGAAACTCCGCCTGTCGGGCATAACCTCTCTTAGCTTCCTACCCAGCCTATCCCTATCCACATCCCTGCCGTGGAGCTTGAGCTCCATAAAGCTGTCCCTTCCCTTTATGATGCTCTCCTCGGAAGCGAGCTTGCTTAAGGAAATCCTGTATTTTTCCAGCAGGTCAGCGAGCTCTCTTTTAAAGGCTTCGCTCATTTCCTCCTCTCTCATGATAAGGAACTCGTTCAACTTATCTATAACTTCTCTGAGCTTTTCATCATCCTTCACTTCATCAAGATATTTGAGTCCCCACAGAGGCCAGCCTACTCTGTCTATATTTTCTCTTATCTCATTCCTGAGTTCTACAAGGTATTTACCGCTCTCTTCGCTTATAAAGGGAAGGAATATATCCCTGAGAAGCTCTGTAAGCCTTCTATCTTCCTCACTGCCGAGCCTGAGAGAGACTTGAGGTCTTCTATCTTTGAGAAGATTGTGTATAAAGTTTTTTAGAAATGTCGCCTCCACCCTGCCCGCTCCCACCACATAAAGGTCTTCCTTGAGGTCCATGAGAGCGAGGGCAAGTATAAAGGCACATATATTTGAGTTATAAAGTCCGAAGGGAGGGAACCTCAGAAATTTAAAGCACTCCTCATTGCATATTTGTCTCTCTTCAAACGTCTTAAGGATAGCATTTCGCACCGCTACAACAGGGTGGTTTGGGTCAGCGGACTCCTTAATTTTCAGGTTCTTCGAGAGTATATACCTTCCTTCAGAGTCCCTGAGAACAGGCTTCAAGTCTCTGTTCTGCCCTCTAAGTCTGTCTTCTACTTCGGTCAGATCCCTGACTGTTAACACCTCTTCAATAAACTTGGGAACGGAGCTGAACTCCTTCCACACGTTTATATTTCTAACGCCCGTGTATTCCGCTCCCTTTGTGAATATCTTAGGTGCAACAGACTTTGATAGGTAAGAGGAAAGCTCTGAGAAGGTCTTTCCTTCCTTCTTGCCTCTGAAGATTAAACTAACGTAGCTACTATCAAGCCTCTTGAGATAGTCCGATAGTATAGCTCCGAGCTGGTCTCTGCTGTGAGCTTCTATGCTCTCCCTTTTAAGACTGTGAGCAACTTCAGCCTTAGCCTTGTATTCTTGCCAGAGCTTGAGGTTTTCTTTTCCGAAGGGTTCCTCAAAAACTACAAAGACCTTATCTCTGTATTCTTCAGAAAGCGCCTTGAAGGAAGCAATCAGCTCTTCAATTTCAGCCTTACTGGTAGGGATGCCTATTACGATGTTGAGTGAGTATGGCTTGAAGTTCTTTGCCTTTGCTTCAAACCTGCTCACCGAGAGGTTTTCCATAAAGATAAAACTGCTTGTCCGCAGCAGGTCTCTACTCAGAGAATTCTTCAGCTTTTCCGCGATTTCTTCACCTTCCGCAGACTTTTCCAGCACGTCAACCGCGGTTCCGTAGTTTCTTTCTACCTCCTGTAGCTTTTTCCTGTAGTCCTCCTCCGGAAGGTCTGTTGTATAGAGGGTAAACATGCCGTTAGGTTCTTTTTTCACTATACCCTTCTGGTCTATATCCTTCAGGATTGACTCTACCTTACCCTCAAGAGGTGTGCCCGCAAAAGCCTGTTTTATATTCTCTTCAATAGGCCTGAGGAGTTTGCGGGGCTCTCGCAGGGTTTTATAAATCAGGTTGAATATGAATATTACCTTCAGAACCCTGAGGTGTGCTTCGGAAAGTTCTTCCGTCAGTTCCTCCTTCTTCTTATACTCGTAGAGTATCTGCCTCACAACGTCAGATGTTGTCCTGTCCTCTATAAGCTCGTAGAAGAAGTCCCACAGATAGTCAGGTGTAAGGAAAGGCTCCTTAGAAACATCCTTGTCAAGAAAGCTCCTGAAACCTCCTCTTTCCCTGTCGCTATACAGAAACTCAAATATGCTCCTCTGGGTGGATAGAAAATGACCGACGAGCTGGATTATCAGCAGGGATGTGTAGGGGTGGAAGGGATAGAGCTGTTTTATCTCGGAGGTGCTTATGCTCCCGTCGGAAGCTACAGCTTTTGCAAGCTCATCTATATGATGGGAGCTCATGTGTTCATTCCTTAGCCTTTCCCACTCTTTCCTGTCCTTCTTCTCTATGGCTCTATCAAGTATGTGAAAAGCGGTTATTTCTTTCATCTCAAAAAGATAGGAATGGAAGCGGTCCTTGACCTTGTTTATTGTGTCCTGGGATATGTAATCTCTTATCTGGTCCTCCGTTCTGTGGGTTACTATTATCAGATGAACGTAGGGGTTTTCCGCAAGCTCGTTCTGGACAAAGCTTATCCACCTGTGATCGCTCAGAAGCCCTGTAAACTCGTCCCATACTATGAGAATTCCCTGAAAACCTTTGTCCCTTATGTATGGAACAAACTCCTCTACCCATTTCCGGAAGTCTATTCTGATAAGGACTCCGATGGCTTTCTGAACTTGGTAGGCTTCTTCTATGGCTTCCTTTTTTCTCTCCTTTAAGTCCTCTATAAAGACCTGCGGGTCTTCGTAAGCGTCAAGATTATCTTTAAGCCTGTTTATATCCCTGCTGAGCATATCCTCAACCAGCCTGTCTATACTTGTCTTCAGTGCGGGCGCTTCTGTGCCGAAGCGTTTCAGCCTTTCCCTTATTTTCTCCTCCAGGAGCGCACCCGCGAACTCCATGGGTATGCCTTCGCTCCCTTTCAGGGTTATCACAAGGTATCTACCCTTTTCTCTGACAGC
>CAYSNS010000012.1:0-9904 GCA_964432395.1 uncultured Aquifex sp.
TCCTCTCTTGACCAGCTGGTTGTTGTATTCTCTCCAGTTCCTCTTCATGGGTTATGTTCTGCCGTATGCTCCATTTTTGGACAAGGCAGTCCTCGACTCTCCCAATTTAAATAGTAATAGATACAAGGGTAGTATAGCATCCCAGAAAAAAGTAAAAACAGAACCAACAAGATGTAAAAGTAAAGGCATGAAAAGAACAAGAGTTAGAATATCTTCAGTCTTCCTGACCCTAAAGGATAAAACTTTTTTGAATGAAAGGATAAATATAAGTAATATTCCCATAAGACCAACTAATCCCTTTTCTATAAATTCCGATATAACAAAGATGGACTCATACCTTTCCCAATTTTGAGGACCATATTTATGAGGAAGATATAAACCGGACCTTACTCCGTGTCCTAATAAAATATTGACAAACCTACCTTCTTTTAAATCATTTTCTATGATAATAAGCCCATCTTTCATTATGTTCCATCTTGATGAACTTATACTGTTTAGAACTTCTTCCGATATGCTCCTCTTGCCCAGAATTACCTCATTTAGTAGTTGAAATCTGTGGTCTTTATAGGATAGGTATATATAGCCAAAAATGCATAAGGTGAGAGTGGCAACAATAGGGAAAGCTAAATATCTCCTTTCTATAAAAGAATCCCTAAACAGTATAAAAATGAATATGAACAGGACAACTAACAAGGCGAGCAGTGCTGACCTCCTTGCGGATAGAATAACTATTCCTATAAACAAGACGGAAAGGACAAAGTATATAAGTGCCAAGTTATTCCTTCCATTCCTGACCTCCCTTATCATCAGCAGTAATGAGGAGATGCTAAATATAGCGTAGAATTGGCCAACCTCAAAGGGACCTCCCCAGAGGAGCTTGAGCCTATCTTTAAAGTAAAAGTTATAGAAAAATACAGGACTCAGGATAACGCCGAGGCTTATAAATATATGTGGGAGCCTCTTTTTAAATTCAAGGACATGAGTTTTGTTAACAGGTAAAAAGTATATTATTTGATTCCCTCCTTCTCCCAAGCTTTTTATAATCATCTTTGGAAAGAACAGGAGCGTTGATAGGATTGTGGATGAAATGAACATGAGAAGTGGAATGCTAAGCATACCATCCAAGCGCTTTGTTTTTAGTATGTGAAATATGGTATATACAACCCCAAATATTAGAAACACTTCAAAAACGGTTATAGACAGGAAAGCGGAAATTGTGAGTAAATATATGTATCTGTGAAGCATTCAAAAATTCAGACAACCTCAAGTCCAGAGAATATGAAGGGAATTTCATAACTTGCTGACTCTTGGGAATCGGAGGCATGGATTGCATTTTTTCCCTTATCGGTTCCGAAAAGCGCCCTTATTGAGCCAGGAGCTGTTTTGCGAGCCTCCTCGCTGTCGGTAGGTCCTATTATTTCCCTTACTCTACGGATGGCGTTTTCTCCCTCAAGGACGCATGCAACAACTGGACCGGAGGTCATGAACTCTACGAGCTCTCCATAGAAAGGTCTCTCTTTGTGGACTATGTAGAACTGCTTGGCTTGTTCCTCTGTAAACCTGAACATCTTAAGGGCTTTTATCTCGAAGCCCTCTTCAAGGAACCTGTCAATTATCTTTCCTACCGCCTTCTTCTGAACAGCGTCGGGTTTTATTATTATAAGCGTCCTCTCCATTAAGATTAACCTCCGCGAACTAAAAGTCTCTCAAGTTGTCGCTTTACCGAAGCGTCAATTACAAAACCTGCGGTTTTTAGTATAAAGCCTCCTATGAGCTTTTCATCGTAGTTCACGTCTATTTCGAGTTCCCTGTTTAGGATTTTCTGCACGGTGCTGACTATTCTTTCTATATCTTCCTTATCAAGTTGTGAAGGAAGATACAGCTGTCCTTTTGACATCTTCATTATCTTTTCCACTTCATGTTCGTATAGTCTCTTTATTTCGGGTAAAAGGGCAAAACCATTTATATCTATGAGATACTCTATTATGTCCATTACGCTTTGGGGTGTGTTGACTTTCTGAGAAAGCGTCCTTAGAAAGGAAAGCTTTAGTTCCTTGGAAATGAAGGGGCTTATCAAAAAGTTCCTAAAGTCTTTACTCTTTGCATAGAGCTGAGACAGGAGGGATATAAGTTCTCCTGTGGACACAA
This sequence comes from uncultured Aquifex sp., assembly GCA_964432395.1. Lineage (GTDB taxonomy): Bacteria > Aquificota > Aquificia > Aquificales > Aquificaceae > Hydrogenivirga. The sequence goes on from CAYSNS010000012.1 coordinate 2,149, forward strand.
GAGCTGTTTTATCCTTAGAGACCTTCCTTACTACAAGGCGTGCCACTTTACGGGCGAGTTCTTTATTTCTTTGCATTAGCTTCCTCCAGGGACTTAAGTTGTTTCTCTATGTATTTTCTGTTGACCTCCGGGTCCTTGAAGGTATCCTTGAGCAAGTCTTTCGCTATCTCCTCCGCTTTCTTCATGCCGTAAAGGGCAAGTTCTTCCTTGGCTTTCTTTAGTTCAATCTCCACGGTCTCCCGTGCTCTATCTCTTATTCTTTGTGCCACTTCTTCCGCATGTTTCTTAGCATTTTCTATCTCTACCTGTGCGGATTCCCTTGCAAGAGCAACCGACTCGTCCGCTCTTACCTTGGCCTTCTCAAGCTCCTCCTTTGCCTTTTGCAGTTCCTCACGAGCTTTTCTAAGTTCTTCCTCCGAATCTTCCACACCCTTAGTTAGGGATTTCCAGAAGTTGTTAAAGGCTTCGGAAACAGGTTTCCTGGCCAGCCAGTAGACTATGCCAAGGAAGAGTAAAACATTGAAACCTTTCCAGAACAGTTCAAGGGGGCTGTGATGTGCCCCTCCTTCGGAAGCGAAGGATATCCCCAAAAACAGTATTAGAGTAAAGATAGCTTTCATGCTGCTTCTCCCAAAATCTTCCTAACTATTATGCTTGCCATGTCCCTTACCGCGCTCTCAATCTTATTCTTTTCCTCTTCAAGGGACTTCCTTATCTCACCTACCTTTGTGTTTATCTCTTCTTGGGCTTCTCTTTCCACCTTTTCCAGTATCTCGTTCTTCACCCTATTGGCTTCTTTCTTGGCTTCTTCGAGTATTTTGTCCGCCTCTGAGCGAGCCTTTTCAAGTATGGAGCTTGCCTCTTCCAGGTATTTCGTGGCTTCTTCTCTGAGGCGAGAAGCTTCCTCCAGATTCTTTTTTACTATGTTTTCTCTCTCCTCTATAACGTGTGAGTAGGGTCTGACAAACACAGAATTCAGTACGAATACGAATATCAGGAACAGAACAGCCTGCATAAACAGAGTCAGGTTAGGTATAACTCCTATATCCATGCTGACCTCCAAAGGGCTTACAAAATTATGCTACAAAGCGAAACTTATTTCAAGCACAGCTTTATATAAGACACCTCCTGCCGATTAGTCTTAAAGGATGGATTTGGTATTTGTAAGACAGCGGATAGTGGATAGGGAGGGAAATGTTGCATACTACGAGTTTACCACTTACAAAAAAGAAGAAAGGGACCTTACGGAGCTTTCCTACAGAAACAAGGTAGCCAATATAAAGATTCGCACCTTAGCGGAGTACGGTTTGAAGAAGGTAGGGGAAGGGAAAAGGGTGTTTATTCGCTTACCTTTGGAAACCTTCCTGATGAACATATTCGATATGCTGTTTCCTAAGCTGGTGGGCTACAAGGTAGAGGCTCCCTTGCCTGATTCTAATGAGCTGACCATATCAAGTGCGGTCCAGGTTATAGAGAGGCTCAAGCTGGAGGATGCTTTAATATGTGTTGACTACCAACTTGCCAGGTTAAATGCGTCTCTTTTTCAGCTCGCTGACATAGTGGAGGTTGTAGGGAGTTCCAGCTTGGAAAAGGACCTGCGGAGGTTAAAAGCTCTGGGTAAACCGGTTCTCGTTTCGGGCTTGAGCTCAAAGGAGCATGTGAACGCATTTAGAGACAAAGCGGACTATCTGCAAGGTAAATATTTTGGGGAGGAGAGGATAGAGGAGTTGCAAACTGCACCCTTCTTGAAGAGCACGCTCCTTAGACTCCTGATAGTAATGAACACTGCTCAAACTCCTTCTGAATTTGCAAAGATTATAGAAACTGATATAGGCCTGAGCGCTAAGCTTCTAAGGTTCCTAAACTCCGCTTACTTTCCTCTTAGGAAACCGATAAAGAGCATTGAGCATGCCTGCATATACTTTGGCTTGAAAAATATAAAGAACTTCATAATAGTCCTCGCTATAGATGAGTATGTCTCTGTTGCCAATCCATCTTTGTGGAGGAAAGCCCTGATACGGGCAAAACTAATGGAAGAGTTTGCCCTTCTGTTGGACCCTCAAAGGAGTTCGGAAGCCTACTTGATAGGCTTGTTTTCATTACTGGAAGAACTGCTGAATGTCAATTTGGTTGACTTTCTCTTGGAGGTTAACTTAGATAGATACATAATTTCCGCATTTGAGGATGCTTCTCACCCTATGGCTAAACTGCTGAACCTTGCAGTTATACTGGAAACCAATGAAGGGTCAGTAAAGGCTTACGACTTTGAAGGTAAGGCGCTGATAAGAAGCGTAGCTCAGGCTCTAAATGTCAGCCCCACTGCGGTGCTTGATATCGCTATGCGGAGCTACGAGCTTGCTAACACTGTTATCAATCTTTGACTTTGTATCTACCCACCCTCAACATGTCTATGATGCTATCCAAAGGTAGAGGTGGAGAGAAAAAGTAACCCTGTGCTTCATCGCACTGCCACAGTTTTAGGAATAGTGCCTGTTTCTGCGTTTCTACACCTTCCGCTACAGCTTTCAGGCCGAGGTTATGAGCTATTGCGATTATTGTAGTTGCAAGGGCCACATCGTTAGGATTGGTGGCTATGTTGTCTATAAACACCTTATCAATCTTTAACTTGTCCACAGGTAAATACTTGAGGTAACTTAGCGATGAGTAGCTGGTGCCAAAGTCATCTATCGCTACAGATATTCCCATGCTCTTAATCTTTCCGAGAATCTCTGTTACCCTTTTCCTGTTTTCCATTAGGGTGTTTTCCGTTATCTCTATCTCCAACAAGGAGGGTTCAAAGCCTGTTTCTCTAAAGAGTTTTTCAAGAGTCGAGACAAACTCATCGTGGGAGAGCTGTCTGGCGGAAACGTTTACTGCCATTTTTAGCGGGAACCCTATATCCAACAGCTTTTTTCCATCGGAGCATGCCTGCTTGAGAACCCACTTGCCCAGCGGAACTATCAGCTCCGAGTTCTCCAGCACCTTTATAAACCTTGAAGGGAAAACTAAACCCTTCTCGGGATGTTGCCATCTTATAAGAGCTTCTAATCCAACAAGGTGCTCGGTGCACAGCTCTATCTGAGGTTGGTAATGCAGAACGAACTCTCCTCTACGAAAGGCTCTTCTGAGATTGCACAAAAGCATGAACTGCTCCGCAAGCTTACGACCTATATCGTCACTGAATACTATGTAAGAGCCCTTGCATCTTTTCTTGGCCCAGTATAAGGCTATTTCGGAGTTTCTAAGTAAGGTTCGTGGGTCCTTACCATGCTGGGGATAGAAGCTTATGCCAGCACTCAGCGTTACATACAGGTCTTTGCCTCCCACATCAAAGGGTCTTAGGCAGGTTTTCAGAAACATTTCTACTTTTTTATATACCTCCTTAGCTTGGCCTTTGAACACAACCGCAAATTTATCTCCGCCACTACGAGCGATAAATGAGGAATGGGGAAAGAAGGCCACGAGCCTATTTGCCAACTCTTTCAGGAGAGCATCCCCAAACTTGTATCCGAAGGATGTATTTACAACCTTCATATCATCTATATCAAAACTTATGAGTGCAACGTTGCCCTTCCCTTCCGCTCTGATAAGCTTAGCTACGTAGTCCATAAGGGCATTCACAGTGGGCAAACCTGTCAGTTTATCGTAATAGACTGTTCTGTGGATGCCTTGTTCCGAGGGAACCTTAACAGGGACGTCGGTAATTATTCCTGCATAGAGGTCTTCTTTTACCTTGAACAGAGTAGCTCTTACCGTAAAGATGTAGCCTCTTGCATTTACGCCGGTTACGATTCCTTCCCACCTACCCTTTTCCCTCAAGACATGCAGGAGCGAATAAAAGGAAGAGAAACCGCTCCAAACTAAGTCAAGACTGTCCATAGACACTTTATACAGCTCTTGTTCTTTTTTCCCAAGTAAGGAAAGAAATGCTCCATTTACAAGCTCTAATTCGCCATATTTGTTCAAAAGAAATGCACCCTCCCGTATCTCTTTTACGAACGTATGCAAGAAGTTTTTTGTTAGTTCCATAGTCAATAACCCCGCTAATAGAATAACTAATCGGCATAGTAATGAACTCTTTAATCTATAATCTTTATTTAAAATGCCCGACATACTTCTGGAAGTTTTCAAGAACAGGCTATCCAGTGTCGCGGAAGAGATGGGTATAGTTTTGCAAAGAACGTCCTTTTCCCCGAATATAAAAGAAAGGAAAGACCTATCCTGTGCCATATTCGATGCAAAGGGCAGGCTTGTAGCTCAAGCTTCCCACATTCCCGTTCACCTTGGCTCTATGGCGTCCGCTGTGAGAGAAGCTATCAGCTCTTCCAGAATGGAAGACGGAGATATGGTAATTCTTAATGACCCTTACAGGGGAGGGACTCACCTTCCCGATATAACCATAGTAGCGCCTGTATTTTACAAGGGGGAGCTTGTGTTTTACGTGGCAAACAGGGCACACCACTCCGATATAGGAGGAATAAGCTCGGGTTCAATGCCTCTGGCAAGCTCCCTTTTCCAAGAGGGGTTGATAATCCCTCCCGTTAAGCTCGTGGAGAGAGGAAAACTGAATGAAGACATTCTGAGGTTAATTACTGCTAATGTCCGCACACCAGAGGAGAGGATAGGCGACCTGAAGGCTCAGATAACCGCAAACACCATAGGAGTGCAAAGGCTTAGGGAGATTGCGAGCCTTTACGGCGAAGAGTTGCAAGTCCTGTGTTCTCAACTTCTTGACTACTCAGAGAAACTGATGCGGAGCTTTATATACAAAATACCCGCAGGTGTTTACTACTTTGAAGACTTCCTGGACGACGATGGTCTGGGAAATAAGGATATAGTTATAAGAGTATCCCTTGAAGTCAAGGAGGGCGGAGTCAGGCTTGACTTTACAGGGTCTTCGGAGCAGTCTCCCGGCCCCATAAATGCGGTGAGGTCCATTACTCTTTCCGCTGTTTACTATGTATTCAGGTGTCTGCTTCCCGAAGATGCACCCACCAACGATGGGTGTTTTAGACCTATAGAGGTTATAACCCGTAAAGGGACAGTAGTGGATGCAAGCTTCCCTGCACCTGTTGCAGGCGGAAATGTAGAAACGTCCCAGAGAATAGTAGACGTGGTCCTTGGTGCTCTATCACAAGCTATACCTGAACACATACCCTCAGCCAGTCAGGGCACCATGAACAATATCGCTTTCGGAGGAACAGAACCGCAAACGGGCAAAAGTTTCACTTACTACGAAACCGTTGGAGGAGGTATGGGTGCATGGAGCGGTGGCGATGGGGAAAGCGCGGTCCACTCACACATGACCAACACCATGAACACACCCGTGGAAGCGTTAGAGCATGTTATGCCCGTAAGGATAAGGGAATACTCTGTAAGAAGAGGCTCAGGAGGTAAAGGCTCAAAGAAAGGAGGTGACGGAATAATCAGGGAATTTGAGTTTCTCAGCGATGCGGAGCTCACAGTCCTATCCGAGAGAAGAAGACATCCTCCTTACGGACTCTTTGGCGGTAAGCCCGGTCAAAAGGGTAGAAATATTTTGATAACTCCGGAAGGTAGAAGGGAGCTACCTTCCAAGTTCACAATAAGGGTAAGGAAAGGAGACAGGTTCAGAGTCGAGACACCCGGGGGAGGAGGATATGGTTAAGATAGGCGTTCTTGTATCCGGTAGGGGAACAAACCTCCAAGCCCTTATAGATTGTATTCACAGCGGAAAGCTTCAGGCCTCGATAGAGAAGGTTATATCGGATAACCCGCAAGCTTACGCGCTCGAAAGGTGCAGAAGACACAGCATAAAGCACGAAGTTATAGAACGCAGGCACTTTGCTTCTAAAAAGGAGTTTGAAGAGAAGCTCGCATCCAGCTTGGAAGGCGTTGAGCTTGTGGTTCTTGCAGGTTTTATGCGAATACTGACCAGTTCATTCCTTGAAAAGTTTCCCAACAGGGTGATAAACATACACCCTTCCCTGATACCCGCTTTCCAGGGCCTGAACGCTCAAAAACAGGCGGTAGACTTTGGGGTGAAGTTTTCAGGGTGCACTGTTCATTTGGTGGACGAGAGCGTAGACGGAGGACCTGTAATAGTTCAGGCGGTCGTTCCTGTCCTGCCACAGGATACGGAAGAGAGTCTATCGGAGAGGATACTTTCCTACGAACACAGGATACTGCCTCAGGCGGTTCAGTGGTTCTCAGAGGGAAGAGTAAGGCTCAGTGGGAGAAAGGTATATATAGAGGGGGCGAGGTATGGAGAGCTACCTGTAAATCCCGCTCTTGAGAAATTCTAAAGGGAATATAATTTTTAATCATCATGGTGGAGATAATAGTAGCTCCAAATGCGGGTTTCTGTTTCGGCGTTAAAAGGGCTGTTAAACTTGCGGAGGAGAGCTCTCGCCTTACGGAAGAAGGTAAGAAGGTTTACACACTGGGCCCTATCATCCACAACCCCCAGGAAGTGGAAAGGCTCAAGAGTCTGGGGGTTAGGCCCGTAGGAGAGGAAAAACCCTCCCGCGGTGATGCGGTAATAATAAGGTCTCACGGCATACCACCCGACAAGGAAAGGGCTCTCAAGGAGGAAGGTTTTGAAGTTATAGATGCCACTTGCCCCTACGTCAAGGCAGTTCATGAGGCGGTCTGTCAGCTGTCAAAGGAGGGTTACTTCATAGTTATAGTGGGAGAGAAGAACCATCCCGAAGTTATCGGGACACTTGGGTATTTAAAAGAGTGTGAAGGAAAAGGGATAGTGGTTGAGAAGATGGAAGACTTGGAAGAGGCTTTTAAACACGAGCGGATAGGCTTGGTTTCTCAGACCACCCAGAGCGAAAAATTCTTCAAAGAGATAGTGGGTGAGCTTGCCCTTTGGGTCAAGGAGCTTAAAGTCATAAACACCATATGCAACGCAACATCTGTCAGGCAGGAGGACGTCTACAGGATAGCTCCCCAGGTGGATGTGATGATAATAATAGGTGGTAAGAACAGCGGAAATACCCGAAGACTACACACCATATCCAAGAGCCTGAACCCAAACTCTTACCACGTTGAAACTTCCGATGAACTCAAACCCGAATGGTTTAAAGGAGTCAGAAAGGTAGGCATAACCGCAGGTGCATCAACGCCCGACTGGATAATAGAACAGGTAAAGAGTAAAATAGAAGAAATATGCGAAGAGCATTACTGCTCCTGCTGATAGCCTTTACCTTCAGCGTAGGGGGTAGCCTATACGAGCTCCTTATAAAGGAACAGATAAGGAGCATACCCAAGGATAAGGCTATAGTGGTAGGTAAAGGTAAAAAGGAACTTATAACCTTTATAAATCCGGACTGTCCTCACTGCAGGGCGGAGTGGAAAGAGCTCAAAAAACACCTTGACAAGCTCAGGATTTACGTCTTCGTTTTTCCCTTCAAGGTCTGGGGAGAGGAAAACCTCAGAAAGTCTTACTATATAGTTTGTTCAGAGAACAAGGCGAAGGCCCTGGACGAGGTTCTTTCGGGAAAGCTTGATGGAAAAGTTCCCAAGGTAGGCAAGTGCGAGCTTGTGGATGAGCACCTGAAGGTCGTAGATAAGCTGGGAGTTACGAGCGTCCCTTACAACATAATCCCAGAAAAGAACAAGATAATAGAAGGCTTTTCCAGGGACCTCCTTAAAGAGCTGGGTCTCAAGAAGTGAAAGATTGTTCTCAAGGACCGCTGAGCTTGACGTGGTCTGTTGCTTAAATTAAAATTATTGCTTGTGTCTGCTGGCGTAGCTCAGACGGCAGAGC
>CAYSNS010000013.1:0-9596 GCA_964432395.1 uncultured Aquifex sp.
ACGTCTATCTCTCTATCCAAAAATGTCTCTACCTTGTCGGGAGAGTTAACCCTTATCGAGAGACCTCCCTCAGATATATCTATCACTTCGTATTCTTCTTCGCCCTCATCCGTGAATAGGTATACCCTTACAGGATGTGAATCGGAAGGATAAACTCTTGCGCTCTTCCTATCCCCCACGGGCTTTTCCGGGTTCAGAACGGGAAGTGAAACTATCAGCTCGCTTTCACTCTTTCCCAGCACTTTGGTAGGAAGCGCAAAGGTTGCAACCCTTATATAAACCTTCTTACCAAGAACAGCAAATTTTTTCAACAGGGGGGTTGAACTAAGAACTAACCTGCTGTCTTCAACCCTCCTTATGTATACCTTTGAAGTGAAGAAAAATGAATCCTCAAATATAAATACTTCCGCTCTTTTATTGGAGTTCATCTTCAACAATCCCCCTTATCTTTTCCAGGAAAAACTCCATTCTCATGCCTCTTGAACCCTTAATGAGAATTATATTTTTATGTCTTAGCCATTTCAACACAAGCTCTATAACCTCTTCTTTATGCATAGTATAAACGCAGTTTCCTCCCACTTTCTGACAGGCATCGTAAGCAAACTTCATTTCTGTTCCATAGAAAATGGCAAAATCTATACCCAGCTTTACCACCAGCTTACCTACCTCCCTATGAAGTTTTTCGCTCTCTTTCCCAAGTTCAAGCATATCTCCCAGCAAAGCTACTTTCTTGCTGTTCCTACCTACAAGCGCAAGAGTTTCTAAGGCATTCCTGACAGAAGGCGGGTTGGCGTTGTATGTGTCATCTATAAGGTAAGCGTCACCGAGTTTTATCAGGTTCATCCTGCCCTGCGGGGGCTTAAAACCCCTCAGTCGGTGTATAAGTTCAGGAGGCTCATATCCGAGCACATGGACAACACCCAAAGAGGCGAGAACGTTGTCAACTATACCTTTGCTGAGCACAGGGATGCTAACCTCATGTCCCATAAACTCAAAAGATGTCCCTTTAAGGGAAAGGGCAACATTGTCCGCTCGTATGTCTCCTCCATCACCGAAGGTTAAAACTCTTCCTCCTTCTAAAGGATAGAACCTCTTTGCGTAGGCAGGAATTACAGCACAATCATCTCCACCAAATCCCCAGAATATCTCACCGTTTCCCTTTATTACATTCTCTATGCTTCCGAAACCCTCAAGGTGTTCCTCTCCCAGAGCGGTTATAACCCTTACCTTCGGCTCTGATAACTTCGTAAGCTCAAGGACATCACCGACCGCACTGGCCCCGAGTTCAAGAACTGCAAAGTCCGAATCCATATCCATGTTTGCAAGGACAAGGGGCAAGCCTATTCTTGAATTAAGGTTGCCCTCGCTTTTGTAAGCCCTTCCCACACTGCACAGGAGGTGGTGAATAAGCTCCTTTGTGGTTGTTTTGCCAACAGAGCCCGCCACAGCAATTACCTTACCCCTGTATGTCTTCCTCCGGTAACGTGCTATATCACGTAGGGCTTCGAACGTATCTTTTACCTTTATTAAGAACTTTCCCGGTGGAGGTTCGCATCCATCCCTTTGGACGATAGCACCGACAGCACCTTTCGAGAAGGCTTCCCCAAGGTAATTATGCCCGTCATCCTTCTGGCCCCTAAGGGCTATGAAGACATCGCCCTGTTTTACCCTCCTGCTGTCTATGGAGAAACCTTTAGCGAAAGCATATCTACTACCGAGCAGTTTTCCCTTTAGAAGGGTTGCGAGCTCAGCGGAGTTCATGCTCCATATACCTAAGCTTGTCCATGGCCTCGTAGTTGGTCAGGTCAAGGTGGAGGGGAGTTACCGAGATGTAGCCATTCATAACAGCCCAGTAGTCGGTTCCCTCTTTGGGCCTCCAGCCAAACTCCTGAGCAGCTATCCAGTATATAGGCTCTCCGTAAGGTGTGTAATACTTAAAGACTTTTTCCTTATAATCTCTGTGTCCCTGGGATGTTATCTTCACTCCCTTTATATCTTCATAGCGCATGTTGGGAATGTTCACATTCAGATAGGTATCTTCTGGCAGGCCCTCCTCAAGGACCTTCTTGACTATGCTAAGGGACGCCTTTGCCACCTCATCAAACATTATACTTTCCCTTCCAAAAGCGGAGAAGGCTACGGAAGGTATACCGAGAATCCTTCCCTCCATGGCTCCTGACACGGTCCCGGAATAGGTTATGTCTTCACCCAGGTTGGGGCCTTCGTTTATTCCAGCACAGACTATATCGGGCTTCTTTCCTTTCAGGACTACGTGATAGCCAAGATGAACACAGTCCGCGGGAGTTCCACCTATAACAGCGTAAAAGTCCTCTTCTATCTTCCTCATCTTCAGGGGCATGGTAAAGGTAAGAGAGTGCCCTACCCCGCTGAGATTCCTGTCGGGTGCTACAACCACAACTCTACCCAGTTCCCTTAACGCTTCCCTGAGAGCCTTTATGCCTTCCGAGAAATAACCATCGTCATTGGTGATAAGTATGGTAGGCATGGTGTCTACTTGCTTGTGTCTCCAGTAAGTTCCAGAAGGCGTGCCTGAGATATCCTTGCAAAGTAGGAACCCGGATACAGCTCTTGAAGCTTTTTATAAATCTCTATAGCCTCATGGGGCTTTTCCTCTTCGTAGATTTGAGCTTTCAAGAGCAAAACAGACGGATAGTTAAAGCTGTCCTGATGTATTGAGTTCAGTTTGCTTAAAGCTTCTCTCTTCTTGTTAAGTTCGTAAAGCATGTAGGCACTCTTTTCAACATATAAACCTTTTATGTCTTCGTCCGCAAGCAGGTTCGCTACCTTTGAAGGGTCCTCTCCGCTTACAGCAAGGAAGTAAGCATAGTAGGGAGTATCCTTTACTCTCTTCTCTACTTCTTCCCTACTTATCTCTCCCTTTTCGTAGAGGTATACAAGGGTTGCTACCTGTTCAAGCTTCTTATTCCTGTATTCTTTCCAGTAGTTGAAACCCCCAACCGCACCTGCAATCAGGAGCGCAAGTGCTATACCTATCAATACTTCCCTGCTAAATATCATACCGTCATCACTTCCTTTTCCTTGGCTTCAAGGAGCTTGTTTATCTCCTCTATAAACCTGTCCGTTATCTTCTGAAGTCTATCCAGTGCCCTCTTTTTTTCGTCCTCGGATACTCCTTCCAGTTCCTCTATCATATCCTTAGCGTCTCTCCTTATGTTCCGGACTGCGACGCGTGCCTCCTCCGCAAGTTTGTGAAGCATCCTCGCCAGCTCTTTTCTTCTCTCTTCTGTCAAAGGAGGCAAGTTAATACGGATTACATTACCCTGAGTGTTGGGGTTCAGGTTTAGCTCCTCTCTTATGACCTTTTCTACGCTCGGGACCGCATTGTTGTCCCAGACCTGAATCGTTATCTGAGACGGCTCAGGAACGGATATGGTCCCCAGCTGTTTTAGCGGAACTTTTGAACCGTAATACTCCACCTTAAGTTCCTCAACGAGTGACGAGGAAGCTCTACCGGTTCTTATCCCCGCTATCTCACTTCTAAAATGCTCAACACTCTTCTTCATATCCTTCTCTGTCTCTCTGAGTATATCCTCTATTTCCTGCACCATGCCATCACCCCCTTACCACAGAACCTACATCCTTACCCAGAACAACAGCCTTCAGGTTCCCCTTTTCTTTTATATTAAAGACGATTATAGGAATGTTGTTCTCCTTGCACATGGTCAGGGCGGTGTGGTCCATTACCCTTATACCTCTGTTGATGACCTCGAGGTAGGTTATCTCCTTTATATGAACCGCATCCGGGTGCTGTTCTGGGTCTTTGTCGTAGATTCCTCCAACTTTGGTTGCCTTCATCAGCACCTGTGCATCTATCTCCGCAGCTCTGAGAGCCGCAGCGGTATCGGTTGAGAAGAAGGGATTTCCTGTCCCGCCCGCAAATATAACCACCCTGCCCTTCTCAAGGTGTCTGACCGCTCTCCTCCTTATGTAAGGCTCGGATACCTGCCTCATCTCTATGGCCGAGAGAACCCTTGTTGGTATGCTTGCGTATCTTTCCAGAGCGGACTGAAGGGCCAGAGCGTTTATCACCGTTGCCAGCATTCCCATGTAGTCCGCTGTGGTTCTATCAATCCCTATCCCCTCGCCCTCAAAACCTCTGAATATATTTCCTCCTCCTATCACCACAGCTGTCTGGACTCCCAGCTCGTGGATGCTCTTTATCTCCTGGGATATGTATTCAAGGAAGGAGGGATCTATACCGTAACCCCTCTCTCCCGCAAAGGCTTCTCCCGAAAGCTTCAGGAGGATTCTCCTGTATGCGGGCTCTTCCATCAAAGGCCACCGAGTTCAAATCTGCAGAATCTCTTTATCTCTACACCCAGCCCAGACCCTTCTATAACATCCTTTACCGTCTTCTTGTCATCCTTTATAAAGGCTTGCTCAAGTAGAACCTTTTCCTGATAGAACTTCTTCAATTTTCCTTGAACTATCTTCTCAAGTATGTGCTCGGGCTTTCCTTCCTGCCTTGCCTGTTCCATGAGTATCTTCTTTTCCCTGTCTATAACTTCCTGAGGTATGCTTTCTACGCTTACGAACTCGGGCCTCATGGCAGCAATCTGCATAGCTACGTCCTGGACAAGCCTCAAGACCTCCTCGCTAAGGCTGTCCGCCTTGAAGTCAAGCAGAACGCCTATCCTACCCCCGCCGTGAACGTAGGAATGAAGGTAGTTCTCTGTGTCGTACCTGCAGTATCTGGTAAGTCTGATGTTTTCCCCAATTCTCGCTATTGCTTCCTTTATAAGTTCCTCTACGGTCTTGCCGGGCTCATTGTGCAAAGATTGGGAAGCTATCTCGTTTCCATCCCCTTCCCTGTTAGCGTTCTCATCCAGAGATAGGATATGCTCTAAAATCCTGTCCGCCAACTTCTGAAACTCTTCATTGCGGGCTACGAAGTCCGTCTCACAGTTGAGCTCTATTATGGCTCCCTTCTTTCTATCGGAGCTTAGTTTTACCCTTATGATTCCCTCTTTTGTTTCCCGGGAAGCCTTCTTCTCCGCCTTTGCTAAACCCTTTACTCTCAGGATTTCTTTAGCCTTTTCTATATCTCCTCCCGCTTCCTCAAGGGCCTTTTTACAGTCAAGCATTCCCGCACCTGTCATCTCCCTGAGTTTCTTGACATCGCTCATGCTCACAGCCATGTTATTACCTCCGCTTACTCGTAATCTACAGTGTCTTTATCAAGCTCTTCATACTTTTCGGACATCTCAACCGCCTTCTCAAAGAGTTCCTTCTCGTGCTCTTCTACGGTGATAATCTTTCTCTCCCTCTTGGGAGCTTCTTCTTCCGCACTCTCCCTTCTATTTCTGCCCTCTATAACTGCATCCGCCACTTTTGAGGTTAGGAGCTTTATTGACTTTATAGCGTCGTCGTTCCCGGGGACTATGTAGTCTATCACATCGGGGTCACAGTTTGAGTCCGCTATAGCTACAACAGGTATTCCGAGCTTTCGTGCCTCTTGAACCGCTATTGATTCCCTGACGGTGTCCACTATCCAGATTATATCGGGTAGCTTGGTCATCTCTCTTATACCGCCGTAAAGCTTCCTGAGCTTCTCCATCTGCCTTCTGAGTCTTCTTACCTCCTTCTTGGGAAGGACCTCAAATACACCCTCTTCTTCCATCCTCTCAAGCTTGGTAAGCTTCTGTATGCTCCTGCGCACTGTCTGGAAGTTCGTCAAAAGCCCGCCAACCCATCTCTCGTTCACGTAGTAGGCTCCGCACCTTTGAGCCTCTTCACGGATTATTTCCTTTGCCTGCCTCTTGGTCCCCACAAAGACGATTTCCGCTCCCTGAGCCACCATGTCGGAGACGAAGTTGTAGGCTTCCTCCAGCAGGACGAGGGTCTTGTTCAGGTCAATTATGTGTATGCCGTTTTTAACTCCGTAAAGGTAGGGAGCCATCTTAGGGTTCCAACGGGACTTAGAGTGTCCGAAGTGAACTCCCGCTTCAAGGAGTTCTTTCATAGATACTACTGCCATATTACACCTCCTTGGGTTTTGCCTCCCTTTCCCGAAGACCCATCAGGGCAACCCAAGCGGGAAAGGTGCGATTTGGCTTTCTATTATATCAGGAAAAGCTATTAACATAATAGTGATGCCCAGGAGAAGGGAAGGGAAACTTAAGAAAGAACACCATATCCTTGAAGGACTTGAAAAGTTACTATCAGAGATAGCCCGATGGGATGTGGTTGACAGCATAATACCGGGCAGGATAGTAAGGCAGAATAAGGGAAGGGGTTCAAAGGGTCTTTTTCTTAAATACAGAACCGTAAGCGGTTATAAACTCCTCTACAAGAGCGGCACCTCGGTGCAGGAGGTGTTCGTTGTGTGCTCAAACTACGACAAGTTTGAAAAACTTTTCAGGGAGAGGTTCAAATGCGAATAGGGATAGTCGGCTACGGGAACATGGGCAGTGCGTTTGCCAGAGCCCTCCTGAACTCACCGAATGCGGAGAGTATAACCGTCTACGATATAGATGAGGCAAGGAAAGAAACCGCTCTAAAGGACGGGCTTGCTACAGCGCAGGACCTGTATTTTCTAATAAAGAACTCGGATATCCTGCTGATAGCTGTAAAACCCAAAGATGTAGATAAGCTCCTGAGAGATATAAAAGACTATATAACAGCGGACAAGATAGTAATGACCATAGTCGCGGGACTTGAGCTGTCTTTCTACGAGGAAATTTTGGGAAAAGGGATAAAGCTCGTCAGGCTTATGCCCAACATAGGCGTCCTTATCGGGAAGGGAAGCATAGCTTTTACCCACAACGGAAGGCTTTCGCAAGAAGAAGTAGAAACGACCTTAGACCTCTTCTCAGCATGCGGGAAGCTATACGAAATACCCGAAAGCCTCTTTGACAGCTTTACAGCCCTTGCAGGTAGCGGGCCTGCCTTCGTGATGGAATTCATAGACGCTATGGCCATGGGGGGCGTTAAAGAGGGCTTTTCTTACGAGCAAGCTCTTCAAATCGCCATAGATACAGTTCTGTCAAGCGCCTACCTGCTCAGAGAAAAGGGTGGGAATCCCAACGAGTGGATAACCAAGGTTACCTCTCCCGGAGGCACCACCATAGAAGGTGTGGCCTATCTGGAAAGAAAGGGATTTAGAGGAACAGTGATTAGATGCATAGAGAAAACCTCGGAGAAGGCAAGGAAGCTGAAAGGCTGATTTACTCCCTAACTATAAAAGGTGCGCAAATTGAGATAAAGCTTGCGTGGAAAGAGCATAACAGACTATACTTGCCTTTACAGAAGCATACTAACAGGGTAATAGAGCTCCACAGGTTTCCCTTTCCTCCACTTGTGGGAGATGCGGTAATTACATCCCTGAAAGGGATAGAGATAGGTATTAGGACAGCGGATTGCGTTCCTTTAGTCCTCGTAGGTGAGGAGAACGTAGGAGTGGTACATGCAGGTTGGAGAGGTATATACTCAGGAATTGTAGAAAAAACTATAGAACTTCTGAGCAAAAAGGAGAAGGTGGACGAGCTTTTTGCTTTCATAGGTCCTTCAGCAAAGGGATGTTGTTACGAAGTGGGAGAAGAATTCAAGGAGATGTTTCCTGAAGAAGTAACCGTTAGACATGGACAGCTGTTCATGGACACTCAGCAAGCGGTTGTAAAAAGATTAAAGAGCATGGGAATAACCAAAATCAAATTCCTAAACAGATGCACCATATGCGACAAAAGTTTACCCTCCTACAGAAGAGACAGAACACAGAAAAGGATGCTAACGAGTGTCAGGCTCGGTTGAGCGTATGGGCTGTGCCCTCCACCGTGGGGTCGGGTCTTTTTCCCGTAAGCATTTCCAGAAGCTCTTTTACACTCACTATACCCTGCTTCTTCAGGAGATGCCCGTTAGCTCCTATTATGAATATGCCCTCTTCGTAGTTGCCCAGCCACGCAGCGCCCAGCCTGTCCGCTATGCAAAATCCTACCTTTTTGGCTTCCTCTCCCCTGTTGCATGGAGTGACGCAGTTGGAAACGCAACCCTTCCACCCGTTAACTCCCGAGAGAAGCCTCTCTATAAAGGGTGTCTTTATAACACGGAGAGGGTAACCTACGGGCGACTTCAGGAGAATTATATCCTCTTCCTCCGCACCGAGAACTATCTCCTTGTATATGAGCGGAGCATCGCACTCGTGGGTGGCAACAAAGCGCGTTGCCATCTGAACACCCGAGGCGCCCTGCTCTATATACCACTTTATATCCTCGTAGCTCCACACTCCGCCCGCTACTATAACTGGTATTCCGCCCCACCTTTGAGCCTCTTCCAGAACCGAGGGAAGCAGATTCTCAAGCTGATATTCTCGCTTAAAGCAATCTTCGTATTTAAATCCCTGATGTCCCCCGGACTTGGGACCCTCAAGAACCACCGCATCGGGAAGTCTACCGTATCTCCTTTTCCAGGTTCTGCATATAAGGTTGAGTGCCCTTGCGGAGGAAACTATGGGAACGAGTGCAACCTCGTAGCCTTCCACATACTGGGGCAAAGACAGAGGAAGCCCTGCACCGGATATTATTAGGTCCGCTCCCGCTTCCGCAGCGTCTCTTGCCACTCTGCCATAGTCGGTTATGGCAGCGAGTATGTTAACCCCTATTGCACCTCTGCCTTCCGCTATCTCCTTCGCGTCCTGTATTATCCTCCTGAGTGCCTCCGCACTGTGGGCGTTGACAGAACCTATGGGCCTGCCGAATTTGTCCCTCTTAACAAGGTCCGGATGCCTGTAGCCTGTCCCTACCGCGGACACAACACCTATTGCCCCTTCTCTTGCAACCGCACCCGCAAGGTTTTCCCAGGATATTCCTACCCCCATTCCTCCCTGAACTATAGGTATGTCTACCTCTATGTGTCTTATCCTAAGTTTCGGTAAGCTCATACTAAACTCCTTTAAAAGATGTATTAATTTTAGACCCCATGGGCAAGGAGTCAAGGAAGACGGTCTTTTTAGGCATAGGTTCCAACATAGGAGACAGAGTGGAGAACATAATCAGGGCTATTGAGGAATTGCACAAGCTGGGCACTGTGGAAAAGGTATCCACAGTATACGAAAGTCCGCCTTGGGGTGTAAAAGAACAACCGCCTTTCCTGAACTGTGTAGTAAAGCTCGTGACCCCTATCGGGCCCAGAGGACTTCTCTCGGAGGTAAAGAAAATAGAATACAAAATAGGTAGAAAGGAGCGCTTCAGATGGGGTCCGAGGGAGATAGATATAGACATCCTCCTTGTGGAGGACAGTATTATTGAAGAGAAGGACCTAACTGTGCCCCACCTGTTTTTAGATAAGAGGGATTTTTTCATCGTGCCCCTTCTTGAGATAGAGCCTCAGATAGTGGACCCCCGCAGGCGGGAGCACCTTGCAAAGGCGCTATCTTTAACAGAGCTAAGCCTGAAACCTTTTTGCTGTATCCTTCAGTGAGCACCTTCCCTTGACTTTACGTACTGCTCCCAGTTTTCGGGATTGAATGGGGAAAGGCTCCTGAGCCAGTTTACTATCTTGGGGAATTCTTCGGATGCATACTCAACGTCCTCTTCTGTGTTTTCCCTGCCGAAACTAAA
>CAYSNS010000014.1:0-9532 GCA_964432395.1 uncultured Aquifex sp.
TGTTCCTTACGGGCAACTACCTGAGCGGAATATCCGTTGCGGACTGCATAAGGTTTTCAAAGAAGGTAACCCAGAAAGTGGAGGGCCTTCTAAGGTCTTAAGTGCCGGATCTCTCAACACTTTGGGTAAGTTCGTCCCACTTCTTTGAGTATCGGGTGATGGACTTTCTGCTCACATGTTCCCTTAGCTCCTCCACCGCTTCCTCTAAGGCTTTGTCAAAGCCCACCTCTTCAATTCTATTGAGGAGCTTGGTTATGTAAGCCCGCATCATTGACTTTATCAGAGTTCCTTCGGGGGTGTTCATATTGTATTTCTCGTCAAAGAGTCGTTTAAGCTCCACAATAATTTTCCTTTCCGCAGGAGCTATGTATATAGTGCTCTTCTTGATTACCTTCCTTCTTCTCCTGCGTATATCCTCTCTCTTCACCCTTCATGCACCTTATGGACAAATGATACTACAGCGGACAAAGAAGCAGGCATACTTTGAGGCTCAGTTTCCCCTCTTCTTCAACTCCCTTACCTGAGTCTTGAGAAAGGTAAGAAGGAATGGAATCTGCTTCTTTATGAGCTCCTCGGAAAGCTCCTCCTTCTCAAGCTCCGCGCTCAAAGAAGATATAAGCTGAAGTAGGCCATGGTAAAACTCCTTTGAGCCTATCGTGCCCGCCTTCTTTTCCTCTTCCAGATGCCTCAGCTGTTCTTCTATCTTTCCGCTCACGGTCATATCATCTTACCTCACTTTCAGAGTTTTTCCAAAAACTCTTCAACGTTCTTGGCTATTATCCGCAGTATCCCCAGCTTGGTGTCTTTGGGAGCTATAACCGCAAGTATATAGTCATTCCTGATAGGGATAAACACCACGTATCCGTCTTCGGTGTCCAGAACTATCTGGTTGAGTCCGCTCTTACCTATGTCGGATGCGGTTATGAAGCCTGCGGACATTATGGCAGCGGATGAGGCGGATATGGTGTCTTCATCTATAGACTCGTCAAGGTAAGAAACCAGTCCCAGCCCCTCCATATCGCTCAGGAGTATCCCATCAAGCTTGTTCTCCTTAACCACCTTCTTAAAAAACTCCCTAACTTCCGCACTCTTGGCCACTATGTTCAACTCCTAACCTCCCTTAGATTTTTAACTATATCTTTGAGCTTATCCGAGCCGGTAAGCTCGTAAAGGAGCACTGCAACAGTGAGAATAACCGACTCCCTTCTCTTGGCTACGCACGGAACGACCCTCTTTACTCTCCCGTTGAAGTACTCAACTATCTCCTCTGCGGGTCTTGCATTCGGAAGGTCGGTTTTGTTGGCACAGAGGACGTAGGGAACTTCCCCTTTTGCTAAGAAACTGTCCATCTGTTTCAGTGTATCGTTCCATCTGCTCGGGTCGGAGCTGTCCACTAAGAATATATAAGCATCCGTTCTCTTCGAGAGGACATCCCACATGAAGGAAAACCTCTCCTGCCCGGGTATTCCGTATACCGAAAGCTCCCAGTCTTCTATCTTAACCTTACCGTAGTCCATAGCTGTGGTGGTAAGCTTCTTTACCAAAGCTTCCTCCTTGGAGTAAGTTTTCTTTTCTGTGGATATGGCCTCTCCGGAGGACAGGGTTTTTATAAAAGTGGTTTTGCCTGCATTAAAGTGCCCCGCAACGAGAACTTTATACTGTCGCATAACCATCTTATAAATTATAATTAAAAAAAACACTAATTAGTTAGTTTAACTACATGTTCTACCACAAACTGGGCACTGATAAGTTTACTATCAAACCTAAACTCTTCTACCTTGTCTTGGGTTATGAGGTATCCTCTATGATGTCTTGCTCCCATTACCTCCACAGGGTTTGCTACTATCATGTCAAGGTTCTTTCTACTTAGCTTTTCCTTTGCATTTTCTACTATGTTTTCACTCTCAAGCGCAAAGCCCACAAGGAGCTGATTCTTCTTTTTTCTTCCGAGCTCCTCAAGTATGTCAGGGTTTTTCTCAAGCTCAAGTATAAGTCCATCCTTTTTCTTAATTTTCTCAGGATAAAAAACCTTCGGCTTGTAGTCGGAAACCGCAGAGTTCATTATCACCACGTCCGAGTGCTCAAAGTTTTTTAGAACCTCTTTTCTCATTTCCTCCGCGGTCTTTACTCTGATTATGTCCATCTCGGGAGGCTCGGAAGCGCTGGTAAAGCCGGCGATAACCTTTACCTTGGCACCCATCCACCTGCATACCCGTGCAAGAGAAAATCCCATCTCACCGCTTGACTCGTTTGATATGAAGCGCACTGGGTCTATATACTCTCTTGTCGCACCGCAGGTTATGAGGACCCTCTTACCTGCCAATGGTTTAGGGTATAAAGCTCTCACAACTCGGTCAACGAGCCTATCCGTTTCCGCAAGCTTTCCTTCTCCCTCCTCCTCGCAGGCTAATACGCCCCACTCAGGTTCTACAATCTCAACCCCTCTGTCCTTAAGCTTCTTTATATTCTCCCCAACAGCGGGATTCTTATACATGACCGTATTGGCAGCTGGAGCTATCAGGAGTTTCCCCGCATAGGCAAGTGCGGTTGTGGTAAGGAGATTATCACCTATGCCCAGAGCCAGCTTTGAGAGTGTGTTTACGGTGCAGGGAGCTATCAGGAAAAGGTCCGCCCAGCGGGCGAGGTTTATGTGAGCTAAGGGCTCATCATCCCAGTTTACATAAACTTTATTTCCAGACAGCGTTTCAAAGGTCATTTTACCCACAAAGTTCTGTGCAAAGGGAGTCATCAAGACCTTAATCTGAGCGCCTAACTTCTTGAGCTCCCTTATTAGGTAGGCTACCTTGTACACTGCAATACCGCCGGTGACACCTACGAGGACCTTTTTCCCTTCAAGTATACTCATTTAGAGCCTTAGAGCTTTCCCTCAAGCTCCTTTATGTATACTTTCCACCTGGGGGGAGTTAGCTCCGTGGAGCATCCCAGCGAGGAGGTGTCGTATATCTTGAAGGCCTTGGGACTTTCGGGCTCGTGGACGAATATGAAAACCGTTCCCTGCGTAAGGGTTGTAAGGCTTTCTTTCCAGCTTTTTACCTCCTCTACCAGGGCTGTGAGCTTTTTCTTGGCTTCCTCACTGCTCAGGCTTTCCTTTGTTCCTTCCTTTGTATCCTCAAAGACCCACTCGCCGGAGCTTATATTCTCAATAAGTTCCAGAACCCTATTTTCCGAAGGTATCCCATAAAAACGCATCTTTGCACTCCGTAAAGCTCAGTTGTGAAATATTACCACATATCACCTTTTAGGGAACAGAATCTTCCTCTCTCCTGTGTGGTAGCTATCAAATGTAAAAGCTCTTATCTTCTTGGGCAGTTTGTCTATGCGAAGCATCTCTTTTGCTTCTCTCATCTTATTGGGCATGAAGGGAGTCAGCAGGTAGGTGATAACAAAGAGACCATCCACAAGGGTGTATAGAACCTTGCTAAGTCTTTCATCTTCGCGTTTGGCAAGCTCCCAGGGAGCTTTCTCATCTACAAACTTGTTCAGGAACCCGCAGAGCTTGAGAACTTCCTCTATCGCACGGTAGAAGTTAACGTTTTCCATGTAACTCTCGTAGGCGAATATAACCTCGGAGGCGGTCTTCGCATAGGAGCTGTCTCCCGGACCTGTTACCTTACCTCCCGCATACTTGTTTGCCATGGATATCACCCTGCTGAAAAGGTTTCCTACTTCGTTTGCCAGCTCTCCGTTAATCCTGTTAAGAATTGCGCTTTTGGAAAAGTCTCCGTCCTGTCCGAAGGGAACCTCCCTAAGCAGGAAGTATCTCACCTCGTCAAGGCCGTATTCCCTCACCACCCCGTAGGGGTCTATAACGTTACCCAAAGACTTGGACATCTTTTTACCCTCTACTGTCCACCAGCCGTGAGCAAAGACCTTCTTGGGAAGGGAGTATCCGACAGACATCAGGAAGGCGGGCCAGTAAACGGTATGGAAGCGCAGTATATCTTTCCCCACTATGTGCAGGTCCGCAGGCCAGAAGGTGTCTGTCTTATCCTCAAGTGCGGATATGTAGTTAAATAGAGCATCAAACCATACGTATATGGTGTGCTCGGGGTCAAAGGGAACCTGAATGCCCCACTGGACCCTGCTCCTGGGCCTTGTAACCGATAGGTCCTTAAGCCCTTGCTTTACAAAGGATACTATTTCGTTCTTTCTGTAATCGGGCTGAATGAACTCGGGCACCTTTTCATAGAGTTCTAAGAGTCTATCCTGATACTTTGAAAGTCTGAAAAAGTAAGAGGGTTCTCTTATATACTCGCAGGGCTTCATGTGTATCGGGCAGGAGTTGTTTTCTGCAAGCTCCGCCTCGGTCTTAAACTCTTCACATCCCACGCAGTACCATCCTTCATACTCTCCGAGGTATATATCACCGTTTAGGTAGCTTTTGTAGAATACCTCCTTAACGAGCTTTATGTGTTCCGGGTCGGTGGTCCTTATGAACTTTGTGTATTCAATCCCGAGGAATTCCCAAAGCTTTTTGAAGTTCTCAGAGTTTCTGTCCGCAAGCTCCTTGGGAGTTATACCCTTGGCTTCCGCGGACTTTTGAATCTTCAGGCCGTGCTCGTCCGTCCCTGTAAGGAAGAATACATCGTAGCCTCTGAGCCTGTAAAAACGTGCAAGGGTGTCCACCGCTATAGTGGTATAGGCGTGCCCTATGTGGGGTATGTCGTTAACGTAGTATATGGGTGTGGTTATGTAGAACTTACTCATGGAACAGTTATTATAAGTTATAATACTCCCTCGGGTTAAGGCGGGTAGCTCAGTTGGGAGAGCGCCGCCCTTACAAGGCGGAGGTCACGGGTTCAAGTCCCGTCCCGCCTACCATTTCACTGTCTCCACCCTAAAAACTGTTTCCCTCTTTATGGGCTTCTATTCTACTCCGGGCCTTGTTGAGCAAGATAGTGTGCTACAGACCTTGAGCGGATTTTAAAATTATTTAGTCGTATGAGCTTTTATGAGACTGTGGACGATATAACCGCGGATGCGGGTATAAGGGTAAGGGCAAAGAGTATCGAAGAACTGGTATGCAAGGCCCTACTCGCCACCATTAATGAGATAACCGACATAGAAAAGGTCCTGCGCAAGGAAGCCCACACCATTGAGGTAGAAGGCAGGCTACCCTTCCTGCTTGCGGACATAATAAACAAGTTCCTCCTTTTGCATGAAACGAAAGGTTTCGTAGCCTCCTCCTGCAGAGTTATTGAATTTGAAGATGGTAAGCTCAAGGTTGAACTACAGGGTGAGAAGTTTGACCCCAAAAGACACACTCCAAAGCTTCTGATAAAGGCAGCAACATACCACAGACTAAAGATAGAAAAGGAGGGAGAGCATTTGGTCGGTGAGGTGATATTTGATATATAATCTTAGCGGATATGGACATTCTCGAGATTATGGAGATACTCCCGCACCGCTATCCCATACTGCTCGTTGACAAGATAGTAGAGTATGAAGAAGGCAAAAGGATAGTGGGTATAAAGAACGTTAGTGTGAACGAACCCGTCTTTCAAGGACACTTTCCCGGTTTCCCTCTCTTCCCTGGTGTTTACATACTGGAAGCTATGGCGCAGGTGGGCGGGATTCTGATGATAAAGTCCCTCAAATTAGAGATAGGCAAATATGCGGTTGTGTTTGCAGGCATAGACGATGCACGCTTCAAAAGGCCTGTCTTTCCAGGAGACGTGCTTACCATGGAGCTTGAGGTAATCTCCCTCAAGAGAGCCCTCTCAAAGATGAAGGGTGTAGCCACAGTAAATGGAAAGCTGGTTGCTCAGGCTACGCTGTACGCAGCATCAAGAAAGCTTGAGGAAGTGAAGAGATAACAATTTATCTATACCAAAGTTCCTTGGGAAGGGGTATCACCTTTTCTCCTTCTCTGAACATGAGCAGATACTCCCTTATGAATTTTTCCCTGTAGAATTTGGGATTTTTCCTTATGCGTTCGTATACCGCCTTCAGTTCCAGGTTCTTTCCCTCTTCCGCTCCAATTAACTTCTCCAGCCTCATGGTTGAACTCCTGAGTTGGAAAACCTTAATAAGGTTAAGGTCAGAAAAGAACAGATTCGCTACCGTATTTACAACCGCAAGCGCTAAAAAGCCGTAGGAGAGCCTCCTAATTACCGATAAATCTTGCAAACTCTCTCCTTCCCCAAAAGCTCGCTCCGTATCCAAGACTCTCTTCTATTCTAATGAGCTCATTATACTTTGCAATCCTGTCAGACCTGGAAGCGGAACCCGTCTTTATCTGTCCTGCGTTGGTAGCAACCGCCAAGTGGGATATGAAGGTGTCCTCCGACTCACCTGAGCGGTGGGATATTATGGGAGAGTAGCCCGCCTCCTTAGCAAGCATGACCGTATCCATAGTTTCGGAGAGCGTGCCTATCTGATTGAGCTTTACCAGTATTGAGTTGGCAACTCCCTCACTTATACCTTTTTCCAACATGCGGGGGTTGGTCGTAAAGAGGTCGTCTCCTACAAGCTGGACCCTGCCTCCGAGGATGGAGGTAATTAGCTTCCAGCCTTCCCAGTCGTTCTCCGCCATAGGGTCCTCAATAGACACTATGGGGTATTTCTCTACAAGCTTCTCGTAGAAGCTGGCTAAATCTTCGGAGCTTAGTTCCCTACCTTCAAACCTGTACTTACCCTCCCTGTAAAACTCCGAGGACGCACAGTCAAGAGCCAGAAGCACATCTTCCCCAGCTTTGTAACCGCTCTTTTCTATAGCGCTCATCAGTGTGTCAAGGGCTTCTTCCGTTGAAGAGAGGTCAGGAGCAAAGCCCCCTTCGTCACCCACGTTGGTGGAGAGTCCTTTAGCCTTCAGAACACCCTTGAGGGTATGGAACACCTCTACCCCCGCTCTGAGAGCTTCCTTAAAGGAGCCCCCGCAAACGGGCACTATCATAAATTCCTGTATATCCAGAGGGTTGTCCGCGTGTGCTCCTCCGTTTATGACGTTCATTAGGGGCACCGGCAGACGGAAGCCGAACTTACCCCCCAAGTATTCAAAGAGGGAAACACCCAGCTCATTTGCGGATGCACGTGCAACAGCCATACTGACTGCGAGGATAGCGTTCGCACCGAGCCTGCTCTTGTTCTCTGTCCCATCAAGCTCAATCATGGCAAGGTCTATCTCTCTCTGACTCAGGGATTCCATGCCTATAACTCTCTTTGCTATCTCTCCCCTAACGTTGTCCACAGCTTTCAAGACACCTTTGCCGTGAAACCTTTCAGGCTCCTTATCCCTGAGCTCAAGGGCTTCTCTCTCCCCCGTTGAGGCTCCGCTGGGAACTATGGCTCTCCCCACCGCACCGCTTTCCAGCACAACCTCCGCTTCTACGGTAGGGTTTCCCCTTGAGTCAAGCACCTCCCTTGCTTTTACTTCAACTATAGCGGACATAGGGGAATATTTTACCTATAATTCTATCCTGTGAGCACAGGTGTTAAGTTCTCCCTCTCCCTCATAGTTTTTATATTTTCCCTTGCCATATTTGCGGACTTTGTAGCTCCCTATCCTTACGATTTACAGGACAGACAAAAGCCCTACCACCCTCCGACGAGGATTCACTTTATCAAGGACGGAAAAGTAACCTATCCATATATAAACCTGTATGAGCTCAAGGACAACCTCTTCAAGGTTTACGAGGAGAGAAAGGACACCTCTTGCAGGCTGAAATTCTTCACAAAAACTCCCTACGGGCTGAAACTTCTTTCTGTAGAAGAGCCCTGCAGGCTATACTTGCTCGGGGGGGACAAGCTCGGCAGGGACGTGTTTTCCAGGCTCATCTACGGGGCCAGATACTCCCTCGGAGTAGGGATAATAGGAACTGCGGTAACCTTTATAATAGGTGCTCTTGTAGGAGGCATTTCCGGATACTTCGGAGGCAGGTTCGATGCGCTCACGATGCGTATGGTAGAGATTCTCATGTCCATACCTACTTTCTACCTACTGCTCTCTCTCAGGGCGGTATTCCCTCTGGAGATGTCAAGCGGTGAGATATTCTTGATGATAGTGTTTATCCTATCCCTCCTGGGATGGGCAGGTCTTGCGAGGGTTGTAAGGGGTATGGTGCTTTCTATAAGGGAGAGGGAGTTCGTTCTCGCAGCCAAGACCTACGGTGCAGGGACCTTCAGGATTCTTAGAAAGCACATACTTCCCAACACCTATTACTATCTGATAGTTTCCGCCACCCTCTCCATCCCCGCTTACATACTCGGGGAGGCCTCTCTGAGTCTGTTGGGACTGGGAATTCAGGAACCCCAGCCCAGCTGGGGTAATATGCTGTCTGAGGTAAGAAACGTAGATGTCCTGTCTTCATTTCCGTGGATGCTTTCGCCGGGGATGGCTATCTTTATAACCATACTTGCCTTTAACATACTGGGAGATAGTCTCACTAAGAAAAGATGAGGGTTAAAGTCAAGAGGTCAGGAGGCCTTTTTATTGCCATAACCATACTGCTGGGTGTAGCCGCTACCAACACAGGAAACAACCTGCTTTACATGGTGGTCTCCTCACTCCTGTCCCTCATGCTCGTATCAGGTATAGTATCTCTCGTAAACATAAAAGGACTTAAAGTTAGGGTAATACCTCCTCCTGAGGTATATGCTGGCAGGAGGAGCGCCTTCAGGGTAGTGGTTTCAAAAGATGGTAGGCTACCCTCCTTCCTTGTCACGATTTCCTCGGGCCTGGACAGGTGTCTTATACCCGTCGTAAATGATTCAGATAGTGAGTGCACGCTGTCCTTTGAATTTCCCAAGAGAGGCCATGTAAATGCTCTGAAGCTCACTATAAGCTCTGACTTCCCTCTGGGAGTGTTCATCAGAAGCATGGAGGTAGAGGTGCCCGTGATGCTTACCGTTTTCCCGAAGCCTATACCTGCCTCTCCAGCTTTACCTGCAGGGGGCTCTCGCTCAAAGGGCCTTGCGGACAAGCCCTCCCTATCACGGGGATACGAGGAACTAAGAAACCTTAAGGATTATGCGGGAGAACCCATGAAGTTAATTCACTGGAAGTTAAGCGCTAAAAGGGGCAAGCTTATAGTTAAAGAGATGAGCGGTGAACAGAGAAAGCGGGTAGTGCTGTCTCTGGATATGGTAGAAGGTAATCTTGAGGAAAAGCTTTCTAAGCTTACGTATCTGACCGTATGGCTTATGGAAAACAACTTTGCGGTCGGTTTACGGCTTAAGGGAAAGGAAGTGCCCCCCGGATGGGGGGAAACACACAAAAGAACTTTGCTAAGGGAGCTTGCCCTTTACTGACCGTTGAGGATGACTACGTTCTTGGCTCTTGGACCCTTTACATCCTCTTCTATCTCAAACTCAACCCTCTGTCCCTGCTCCAGAGTCTTGAAGCCCTCTTTCTGGATAGCGGTAAAGTGAACGAACACGTCGCCCTGATTGTCATCACGGGTTATAAACCCGTAACCTTTGTCTTTGCTGAACCACTTAACTGTGCCTGTGAACGCCATGGAACTAAAACCTCCTAATACAAATTTCCAAAGAACCTGAAACACGAAAGGGT
>CAYSNS010000015.1:0-9274 GCA_964432395.1 uncultured Aquifex sp.
GACACCATAAGGTCTTTCAAGGAGATACTTACGGGTAAATATGACCACCTTCCCGAAAATGCCTTCTACATGGTTGGAACCATAGAGGAAGCTATAGAGAAAGCTAAGGAGATGGGGGCAAAGGTATAATCTGATATATCTCCTTTTCCTTGCTCCCTTTTTCTTCTAATCTTTCTGCGGTGAGGGAAAAACTGGTAGGAGCTTCTCAGTTTGTTTACACCCATATAGAGAAGAGGAGTTTGCCCCTTGAGGCTTCCAAGGCGCTCGTGAACGCATTCAACAGTAAGGGCTCAAAAGAGATAGCTTTTTCAATGCTCGAGAGGACTAAGTCTCATCTCTCAAGATGGATAGAGGATAGCTCCCAGGTCCAGATATACAAACGGTTCTTTGGCTATCTCCTCAAAAAGGAGAACCTATCCCTTGCGGAATGCTTCTCTCCCTTCGTTCTGGTAAACTGCTGGGAGAGTTTTTACAGGCTCTTTATAGAGGACAGGGACAAAAGGAGAGGTGCCTTTGAGCATATCAAGGGTTTTTTCGGGTCTCTTGATATTGAGGGTGTTCTTGAACAATCGGAGATTGAGGCTCTCTTCTCATCTTTGCTTGAGAAGGTAGGCACTCTGGAAGGAGAGGGCTTTTTTGTTGGAACTCACCTGGCTTACATGATAAACCCTCATGTATTTATCCCTGTAACACCCTCCGTAGGAGGGTCTTTGAATATAAGAGAGAAAGAGCCTTACTTTAGGTTGATAAGGTCTGTGAGAGAAAAGGGAGTAAAACCTATAGAGGCTTACGCTCTCATGCACGTGTTCTTTGAGAGTTGTCCTTCCAAGGTTAGAGCGGTTGAGGAGCTGTTGGGTATAGACAGGGAGCTGGAGCTGCTGAAGGAAGCTCAGAGGCTGTGGGATAGGGAGCTGTTCTACGATGCCCACGAGGTGCTTGAAGAGGTGTGGGAGCTGACAAAGAGCAAGGATAAGAGGGACTGCTATCAGGGAGTCATAAGGCTTGCCATAGCCCTTCATCATGTAAAAGAGGGGGAGAAGAAACGGGCTATCAATGTTCTCAGAAAGGCGGTTCCTCAAATGAAGTCTTGCAAGGAGTGTCTTAGGATAAATCTGTCCGAGCTTGGGAGGTGGTCTGAGGAAGCCCTCAGAAAGCTGGAGAAGGACGAGCAGGTAACTTCTTTCCCTAAGCTGAGAGTGATATAATTTAAGTTCCCAAGGAGGGTGTAGCTCAGCTGGTAGAGCGGGGGACTGTGGATCCCCATGTCGCGGGTTCGAGTCCCGTCACCCTCCCCAAACAGTGCTTTTCTAACCTCCTCCTGCGGGGTTTAAAATATTACTATGCACGTTGATAGCAGGGAAGTTTCCTCAAGAGTTAAGGAACTCATAGCGCCTATAGTGGAGGGCCTTGGTTACAGGTTGTTTGATGTAGAGTTCAAGCCCGAAAGGGGATGGGTTCTCAGGGTTATTATCGACAAACCGGGAGGGGTCACCATAAAGGACTGCGAGGAGGTAAGCAGGAGGGTGAGCCCACTGCTGGATGTGGAAGACATAATACCTTTTTCCTATACCTTAGAGATTTCCTCTCCTGGCTTGACAAGGGAACTTGAAAGGCCAGAGCACTACGATTTTTTCAGAGGTAGACTCGTGAGGATAGTTCTCCGTCAGCCTGTGGAAGGCAAGAGGGAAGCTACCGGATATGTGGAAGAAGTCAAAGAAGGTATAATTACCATCAGGGAGAAGGAAAGCGGACAGCTCTTCTACATACCCTTCTCCACGATAGCGAGGGGAAGGCTGGAGCCTGAAAAATGGTAAAGAACATACGCAAACTCATAGAGCAAGTTGCCAAGGAGAAGGATCTACCTGAAAGGGTTGTAGAGTACGCTCTCAAAAACGCTATAGCCATAGCTATAAAGAAAGACAAAAGGATAAAGGACAATCTGGATATAGAGTTCCGGGACGATGGTATCAAGGTCTTTGTTGTCAGGCAAGGAAGAAGGAAGAGGGAACGTTTTCCTTTGGGTATAAGCACGGAGGATGTCAACAGGATAGCAGCTTACGCTGCCAAGGAAGAGTTTTTCAGCGAGCTGGAGAGGGCGGAGCGGGAAAGAGGTTTTCTTGAGTATAAAGAGCTTGAAGGAGAGGTGGTTACAGGAATAGTGAGAAAGATATACGACAACGGCGACCTGCTCGTTGACCTGGGGAAGGTAGAGGCTATCCTCCCCAGGAGGGAGCGTATACAAGGAGAGAGCTACAGAGTTGGAGACAAGGTGAAAGCTCTCTTGCTGGAGGTCAAAAAGGTAAAGGGTGAGCCGAGGCTCATTTTGTCAAGAACCCATCCTCTCTTCCTGCGTAGGCTTATAGAGACCGAAATACCCGAAGTGGCGGAGAAGGAAATAGAGATAAAGTCCGTAGCTCGCATACCCGGAGAGAGGGCAAAGGTGGCGGTCTACGCACAGGACATGAAGATGGACCCGGTGGGCATAGTTGTGGGACTGAGAGGTTCCAGGATACAACCCATATCCGACGAGCTGGGCGGGGAGAAGATAGACGTTGTCAGGTGGACAGAAGACGATGAAGAGTTCATAAGGAGGGCTCTTTCCCCTGCCCAACCTACAGCTATCAGGCTTATACCCGAAGAGGATAGGGCGGAAGTAGCTGTTCCTAAAGACCAGCTCTCACTGGCCATAGGTAGAAAGGGCACAAACGTTAAGCTCGCTCACCGCCTTACTGGCTGGCACATAGACGTCATGTCGGAGGAAGATTTTGAGCGAATTACGGAGCTTAGACAGACAGAGCGGGGAGAGTGAAGACAGTATCCTGCGCTTGAACATAGAAAAGCTCGTTTACGGTGGCTACGGCATAGCACGTCACAGAGGAAAGGTATACTTGGTCAGATTTGCCTCTCCGAGGGAGCTTGTGGATGCGGAGATACTGGAAGAGAAGAGGGATTACGTTGAAGCCCGCGTAAAAAGGGTAGTTATACCGTCAGGTTCAAGGCGAGATGCTCCATGTCCTTATTATGGTGTTTGCGGTGGTTGTCATCTTCAGCACGTTGAGTATTCCTCTCAGGTCGCTCAGAAGGAGGGAATACTTCTGGAGACTCTGGAGCGCATCGGGGAGATGAAGGATGTCAAGCTTGCGGACTCTCTATACTCGGGGCAGGAGTTCGGATACAGGATAAGGGTTCAGTTCAAGGTCAGGAACGGAAAGCTGGGGTTCTTCAGGTGGGACGAGCGCGAAGTTGTAGATATAGATGAGTGTCCCGTAGCTCACAGGAGAATAAACGAGCTCATAGAGCCCCTCAAAGAGTGTGCAAAATACATAAAGGAGTTACAGGAGGTTCACGTTCTATACTCACCCTTGGAGGACCGATTTCTACTCAAGTTCATCACACCAACCCCACTGGAGAAGGGCCTACTTGAGAGCTTAAAGGAAGAGATCCTACCACCAGAGGTTGTGGGTGTAGGTGATTACTCGCGTCTGAGGACAATCCTCAACAGGAGGTTCTGGATAGGGACCGAGTATCTCTTTATGAAGGTGGGGAAGTGGACTTACCGCGTGAGCGCGGACTCCTTCTTTCAGGTAAACTGGACTCTCTGGGAGAGGTTCATAGAAGCTGTTAGGGAGGGGATAAGCTTTCGTAAGGCTGTGGACCTACACTGCGGTGTAGGCTTTTTCACCGTTCCCCTTTCGGAGCAGGGAAACTTTATAGAAGGCTCCGACAGCAATCCCCACGCGGTGAGCGATGCGGAGTATAACGCCAAGACAAATGGCAGGGACAATGCGGTATTTGTCCGTATGGATGCCTACAGGCACCTCAAGAGCAGGGGAGGGGAGGTTCTGGACCTGCTGGTGCTGGACCCACCGCGGAGCGGTCTTGAGAAAAGAGAGATAGAGCTCATCGCAAAGAATAAGCCCGAAAGGATAGTCTACGTATCCTGTAACCCCTCTACCCTTGCCCGAGACATTAAACAGCTTGCCAGGAACGGATACGAGCTTGAAAAGGTCAGGCTTGTGGACATGTTTCCGCAGACCTACCATATAGAAAGTGTGTGCCTTCTGCGCGTTCAGGAGTAGGAAAACACCATGTCGCCCTTCTTAATCTCTTTGGGACTCAGAACCGCTTTTTCTTCTGACATGAACTGAACGAAGCCCTCTATCAGGCCTACCAAGAAGTAAATTACCGGTGACTTGCTGATGTCTTCCTCTCTTATAGCGTCGCTGAATATGTCCTCAACAACGTGTATCTCCCCTTCCCTCTTTTCCACTTTTTTGGCAAATCCCAGCTCCTCAAGCATACTGCAGGCTGTAGTAAGGGCTTTCTCCTTGTCGTAAGTTTCGGGAAGATGTCCTATAAGACTCTCAAGAAGTCTGGGCCCGCTGTGTCTTCCTGCATCCCTGAGCACTGCATTGGCGCCCCTGTCACCTATCAGGTTCTTAACGCCTTCTATCAGCTCCACCATTGCTATCAGGAGTATGTCCGCATCAACCATATCACACCCCCTTAAAAAGCAGTAAAAGACAGTATTAATCTAATTCTAAAATAGGGAGTGTGATTTTTCCTCTTAAGTCTATGAAATCTGTAGCTATGCTGTAGGTGTCTCTCAAAGTATAGAAAGCGTCCAGAATTTTATTCTCAAAGTTTTTTTCCAGGCTTCTAACCATGTAATCTATGTCCCTCATCTTGATGAGGGCCATACCGGACCACCTTTCCTTTATAAGGCCTACGGTTACGTGAACGCGATTAAAAAAGCTGACCAGGCTCTCCTTTGTGAGCTGGACCCCTCCGTCTACGAGAAGGACATCGTCGCCTCTGAGCTTCCTTAAACCTCTGTAGGTAGCAAATACTGGATTATCCTTTAGGCTGTTTACAAGGCATAATTCCGGAAATCTATCAAATATATCTTTAAAATGGTGGCTTACGCTTGCGTATATGCTATCGATACCTATAAGCCTCTGCAGAATAGACAGATTTATATCCAGCCTGCGGTAAAGACTCTCTTCGCTATCCTCTAACAGCTGAGAGTAAAGTATAAGAAGGACCTTCATACTATAATTTTAAAACGCTTATGGGCTTTTGTCTCAGAAAGAGGCTCCTGCTTGAGGTTCCCGATACCGCACAGCTATCGACTCCTCTTTGGGTTCACTGTGCCAGCGTAGGCGAATTCAATACATTTGCCCCTATACTGCAAGAGCTGAAAAAGAACTTCAGTATAGTGCTCACTTACTTTTCACCTCGGGCAAAGGACTTCCTTGAGAAGCGAACAGACATGTGGGATGTGCTTTTCCCACTTCCCATAGATATACCTCCACTGGTAAAAAAGTTTGAGCGTATACTCAGACCCAAGGTGCTGATAGTAGTTGAGAGGGAGCTGTGGTTTTCTCTTGTTAAGTTTACTAAGGTGAAAAAGATTCTCGTTAACGCATACGCAAAGGGCAGTCTCCTTGAAAGACTCCTGGCAAGAGAATACTCCTTGATAGTAGCAAGAGAAGAAAGAGACAGAGAGATATTCACGGAAGAAGGAGCGAGGAATGTCCGTGTCTGCGGAAACCTTAAGCTCGTTCAGGATTTTGACCCCTTTAAGCCTCCTTTCATACCTCGGGAGGGAGCGCTCGTCATGGTTGCAGGAAGCACTCACAGAGGCGAGGAAGAGGAGATACTGAAAGCTTATATGGAGCTAAGAAAGCACATCAAGCTAAAGCTCGTTATAGCTCCTCGGCATATAGCCCGTGCGGATGAGCTTGAGGGTTACCTTCAGAACATGGGTATAAGGTGTGTAAGAAGAAGCGAGTCTGTTGCTTTTGACGAGGTCCTACTGCTCGACACCTTGGGAGAGCTCAGAGGTTTTTACTCGGTGGCGGATATAGCTTTTGTGGGCGGAACTCTCGTCCCCGTAGGCGGACATAATCTTATGGAGCCCGCTCTGCTGGGAAAACCTGTCCTTTTTGGGCCTTATACACACAAGGTAGAGGATATGGCCAAGATACTTTTAGAAAGGGGACAGGGATTCTTGGTAAGCAACTGGAAAGACATAGTCACATCGGTTAGGGAGATTTTAGATAAGGGCTTTAAGGCGTGCGAAGATCTGCGCAGGATGTCGGAATCGATAAGGGAGTGCTATCTCAGGGAAATACTGGCTGAGATAGATTTTACTGGAGCTTGAGAAGCTCTCTTATGTTCCTCTCTATATGCTCAAGAACTCTTAGAAAGGACTCTTCACCGCCCGTAGGTTCATCTACGTTCCAGTTTTCTCTCCTTTTGTGGCTTACCACAAACTCACACTTTTCCCTGGCTTCGTTACAAAGTATTACAAGTATGTCAAGCTTCCTGTAGGGAATCTTACCTACAGGTTTGGGATACAGACCCTTGGCAGGATACCCTTTTTTCTCAAGGACTTTAAGCGTAAGGGGATGCACCTCCCTTGAAGGCTCTATCCCTGCAGAGAACACCTCCGCCCTTATACCCGCATCCGCGAAGAGTTTGTTTGCCACAGCTTCAGCCATTATGCTTCTCACCGCGTTGTTCTTACCTATGAAGCCTA
Organism: uncultured Aquifex sp.; assembly: GCA_964432395.1. GTDB lineage: Bacteria > Aquificota > Aquificia > Aquificales > Aquificaceae > Hydrogenivirga. Next base: position 6,545 of record CAYSNS010000015.1, read on the forward strand.
TCTTCATGGAGTTAAATAATAGCATGCGCAAGGTCTTTATCTCCGTAGGAGATATTTCCGCGTCCAACTACGTGTATGAGATATTTAAAGAAGGCTTTGAAGACTTTTCCCTTGTAGGTATAACGGACCACAGGCTTGAGTCCATAGGAATGCGTAGTGTGGCCTCTGTTTCGGAGCTTTCCGTTGTCGGTCTGGTAGAGGTTCTCCCGAGACTTCTGAGCATAAAGCGGACATTTTCCAGAGTGCTGAAAGAGCTTAAGGACTGTGATGCCCTTATAGCCTGTGACGCTCCGGGCTTTAACCTGCGCCTTATAAGGGAAGCGCGGAAAATTGGAGTCGGGAAGATAATCTACTTTATATCTCCCCAGGTTTGGGCATGGAAGCCAAAGCGGGCGAAAACCATAGCGGACTTTGCGGACCATATGGTGGTTATACTCCCTTTTGAAGTGGACATATACAGAAAGTTTGAGAATCTTAAGGTGCACTACGTTGGACATCCTCTTGTAGACATAGCTAAACCTTCTCTCAATAAAGAAGACTTTCTGCGGACACTACGTTTAGAAGAACCCTTTGTAGCCCTTATGCCCGGCAGTCGCTGGAGCGAGATAAAGAGACATACACCCATTCTCAAGGAGGTCATCAGAAGAGTTTCAAGAGAGCATAAGGACATTTCCTTCGTCCTTCCTACCTTCGAAATCTTCAAGGACTTCCTTCTGCGAGAACTTTCCGAGCTCGGAGTCAAGGTCATAACGGAAGCGGATATGAAAAATCCCGCCTACAACTGCATGAGTTATTCCGCAGTTTCCCTTGTTGCCTCTGGGACCGCCTCTTTAGAAGCATCCTTGCTGTTGAATCCCCACGTGGTCTTCTACAGGGTAAATCCGTTAACTCTGCTTTTAGCCAGGAGGCTGGTAAAGGTTCCTTACATAAGCCTTGCCAACCTTATATTGGGCGAGAAGGTCCTTCCCGAGCTGATAAACGAGAGTCCCCGCCATATAACCCGAGAGCTGTTAAGGTTAATGGAAAACGGGGAAGGCATAAAGGAGAAACTTGCTAAGCTTAAGTTGTCTCTCGGGGAACATGGAGCGTTGGAAAGGCTTAGGGAACTCTTTAAGGAGCTTTTGAGGTTCTGATGATTTTAAAGTGAATTTAAGAGCTTGTATTCACAGAGGATTGGTCTTAATCTAAAGAGCATGAAGAGGAGCTATAAAGTTGAAGGTATGTCTTGTGTAAACTGTGCAAGAACCATAGAAATAGCCCTGAAGAAAAAAGAGGGTGTAGATAAGGTTGAGGTTTCCTTTGAACTGGGCAGGGTAAAGGTTGAATTTGACGAGGACAAGCTCCCCGAGGAGGAGATAAAGAGAGCTATAGAGGAGCTCGGCTACAGGGTCGTAGAAGAGGAGCAGGATAAAAAGGAGCTTTTGATACTAATATTTTCACTGTTTTCCGCCATGACGATACTCTCACTCATGTTTATTCCGGTAAAAGGAGGAATTTATATACAGTTTCTGCTCTCAACTCTTGTTCAGCTTGTAGGCGGATGGAAGTTCTATAGAGGAGCTTACAGTTCCCTAAAGAACCGCGTAGCGGGTATGGATGTTCTCGTGTCGCTGGGGACTACGGGTTCCTACCTATACAGTCTGCTGGTTTTCCTGGGCATGCTTAAGGGAGAACCTTTCTTTGAGACGAACGCTTTTCTGATAGCCTTCGTCCGCGGGGGAAAGTTCATAGAAGAGCTTGCAAAGAGGAAAACGCTCAAACTCCTCAAGAAGCTCCTAAGCTCTCAGCATGTCCAGGTGAGTGTTGTTCAAGGCTCTTCAGAGATAAAGAAGAGTGCGCGGGAAGTTGTTCCAGGAGACATACTTCTTCTCAGACCGGGAGATATGGTCCCTGTGGATGGGGAAGTTGTAGAGGGTGAGGCATACGTATCACAGGCGGTGGTGAGCGGAGAGCCAGAACCTGTGGTAAAGAGGGCGGGCGACAAGGTCATAGGAGGTTCCATCGTAGAAGACGGACTGCTGAAGGTAAAGGCGGAAAGCTCTTACGAGAGTTCCTATCTGGGTAAGGTAAGCAGGTTAATAGAGAAAGCCCTGTCCGATAAACCCGCTATACAGAGAACCGCAGACAGGGTATCCCACTACTTTGTCCAGTTTGTGGTTCTCATTTCTGTCCTGACATTCACAGCGTGGCTTTATAGCACGGGTGAGGTTCAAAAGGCTGTTCAGTTTTCGCTGGCGGTTCTGGTAGTGTCCTGTCCATGTGCCCTGGGTATAGCTACGCCTCTGGCAATAGCGGTGGGGCTGTCCAAGGCTCTTGCTGAGGGAATCCTGGTAAAGAGGCCTTCTTCTGTAGAAGTATTTCCCCACATAGATACTGTTGTATTTGACAAAACAGGGACCGTAACCGAGGGTAAGTTTAAGGTAGTGAAGTTTGAGGAGTTTTCACCCGAGGCTTTGGACATAGCCCTGAGTCTTGAGAACGTGTCCAATCACCCTGTAGCCTTGGCCATAAGGGAGTTTGCCAGGAGCAGGGGGGCAAAAAGCCTACAGCTTGTGGGTTGTAGGGAGATAGTGGGCAAGGGTGTTCAGTGCGGGGAGTATTTCATAGGTGAGTATGGGGAAGACAGGGACCGCAAGGTCAAGCTCATAGCCCTGCGCAGGGGAGAGGATACAATAGCCATATTCCACCTGCGCGACACCATAAGGAAGGAAGCCCGTGAAGTTATCTCGG
>CAYSNS010000016.1:0-9215 GCA_964432395.1 uncultured Aquifex sp.
TAGGTTCTTGGGCTGGAAAGGAGAGGAAGGACTTTTATACATAGGAGACGATACTACGGACCTTTATGCCATGGAAAAGGTAAGGTCCCTGGGGGGGGAAGCTATCTTTGTAGGAGCGGAGAAACCTCCACAAGCGGATGAAGTTTTGCCCGATGTAGAGGCTGTTTACCGCTTCCTTGAATCTTTAAGGAGCCAGTGAATCAACATAAGATAGTCCTTCAGGTGCCTCGTTATCAGAAAGCTGTGCTTTACCCTCATGTGGGCATTCTCTCCCATCCGCTTCCTGCTTTCCTTGTTGGTAAGGAGCTGTTTTATTCTGAAGGCGGTCCCTTCCACGCTGTTTACCAGATATCCCGTTGTGCCGTTTATAATCTGACGCCTTATGCCTCCTATGTTGCTTCCCACTACCGGCTTGAACTTCCACATAGCCTCGGAAACTACCAGGCCGAAGCCTTCTCTCAGAGACTTCTGAACGACGACAGTAGCACCCCTCTGAAGGGCGTTTATATCCCTGTGGCTGTCGGGAGGTAGGTTGAGGATGAATATGTCCTCATCGTCTCCTCGCATTCTCAGGACCTCCTCGTAGACCTGCCCTCCTTCCGGGTCATCGTCCGCAAAAGAGCCCGCCAGGACGAGTTGACAGTCATGCTTTCTCTTTACTATCCTGTAGGCTTCTATCACCCCGAAGGGGTCCTTTAGTCTGTCAAACCTTGAAACCTGCAGAACTATGTTCCGCTCGGGGTCTATGCGGAACTTCTCCAGAGTTTCCCTAACAAAGCTATCCTCAAGGGAGACATTCTTCTCGTGAAGGGGATCTATGGAAGGGGGTATTATAAAAGCGGGAACCTTTACCCCTTCTCTTACGAACTCGGGTATATGGAACACGCACGCATCGTAGCTGTTTACGAAGGTCTCTAAGAACTTCCAGGTTTCTCTGTCGGGTGTGGATATGTCTATGTGACACCTCCATACCCACTTCTGTCCTTTGAGCTTCTTAACTATCAATCCCAGAGGTTGTGGGTCGTGGACAAAAACCACGTCATAGTTTTCCGTATTCACATACCTGACGTTTTCAAAGGTCTGCCTCATATAGAGCATCACATCTTCACTGCCTAAAGATTCACCTGTGGGCATGTGCAGTAGGTTGTGCATCTTCTTCGTGACACGGAAAAATTCCTGACTCCCCTTTATAACCTCCCAGTCAGTTTCTATACCGAGTTCTCGCATTAGGGGAACCATCCTGCTGAGTATCTCCGCAACACCTCCTCCCCTCTTAGTTGAGTTTATGTGAAGAATCCTCACTCCCTTTATCTCTTCAGCCAAGCGGGTAAGCTCTCTGAGACCTCCTCCGTCTATGAACTTTGCATACTCTTCTATCATTCTTCACCTTCCAGAATCTCTATTATCCTGTCCTTTGCCTCATACAAACTCATAGCAGACAGGTCTATGCTTTCTATAGCCTGCGCCTTCCTATCTTCCCCAATATCATTGAGCCAGCGGGAGAAGTCGTTGGTGGCCTCTCTGCTGACAAGCCTTGAACTTACCAGATGGTAAAAGAGAGAGTATATACCTGCCTTTCGTATCCCATCTATCAGCTCGGACAGGTTCCTTGCGGATATGCCCAGGTCTATCACACTGCGGACAGCTCTTATGAAGTAAAAGGGTTTACAGACCTTCTCTCCGTCGTCAGGGCTCTCTTCAAGGAGTGCAACGAGCTTGTCCTTGACCTCCTTCAGGGAGGTATACTCGGTAATATCCACTGCGGAGAACTTCTCCGCAAGAACGTGAAACCCGTTTTCCGCAAGCCAGTAGGCAAAGCTGTTGGGGAAATCCGTAGGCAGGAAGTGATACTCAAAAAGGTTCCTATAAAGATGGTAGTATATGGTATCGTGGTCCGCTTCCTTAAGGTGTAAGGAGAAAGCTCTAAGGGTATTTGCCTTTGCGCCCGTATACTGAGCTGTCCAGAGTTCGGACTTGAACCTGAACGGAAGCATATAATAAATCTTAGCAGTCTTTAGAAGGGAGGCTGATGATGTTAAAAGAAGGGGAAAAAGCACCGGACTTTTGCCTTAAAGGTATAGACGAGGAAGGGAAAGAAAAAGAGTTCTGCCTGAAAGACTTTGCGGGACAGAAATTTATACTCTATTTCTACCCCAAGGACAACACACCGGGGTGCACTACCGAAGCCTGCGACTTCAGGGACAACCTGAACCGTCTGGTTTCAATGGGATACAAGGTTGTGGGTGTCAGCCCTGACAGCGTGGAGTCTCATAAAAAGTTTAAGGAAAAGTATGGGCTCAACTTTCCTCTGCTCAGCGACCCGGACAAAAAGGTAGCCCAGGCTTACGGTGCTTACGGAGAGAAAAAGATGTATGGAAAAGTGACAAAAGGGATAATTAGGTCTACCTTCATAATAGATGAAGAAGGGAGGGTAGCCAAGGCGTGGCACAACGTAAAAGCGAAGGGGCATGTGGAAAAGCTACTGAAAGAGCTGGAAGGTTGAGAGATAAGGTAAAGCACATCATAAAGGCCCTTGAGAGGCTCTATCCCGATGCAAACCTGGAGCTGAAATTTAACAATGCCTTTGAACTCCTGATAGAGGCAATTCTTGCAGCGCAGGAATCTGACAAGAAGGTAAACGAACTCAGGGAAAGCCTGTTCAAGAAGTATAAAACTCCTGAGGACATAGTCAGTGCTCCCCTTGACCAGCTGGAGGAGGATATAAGCTCTGTAAATTTCTACCGCAGGAAAGCAAAGCTTATAAAGAAATGCTGTCAGGCCCTTGTGGAAACATTCAACGGGGAAGTTCCTAAAAGCGTTGAGGAGATGACGAAACTACCGGGAGTAGGGAGAAAGACCGCTAACATGGTGCTGGGTGGTGCTTTTGGGCTTCCCGCAATAATAGTTGACAGGCACGTTCTGAGGGTAGCTCAGCGTATAGGATTAACTCAGGAAAAAGACCCGGATAAGGTGGAGAAGGAGCTCATGGAGATAGTTCCCCGCGACAGCTGGACCAGGTTCTCTTTCCTGCTTCTGAACCATGGGAAGAACCTCTGCGGGGCAAGAGCACCCAAGTGTGAGGAGTGCCCCATCTGTGAGCTGTGTGAGTCCTGTAAGGTAAAGCTGTAGAATGCTTAAGAGGTATGTCTTCAAAGACCTTGAGGTGGGGGTGCTGAACTTCAACAACATACTGGATGAGGTAAGAAGAAAGAACCTTACTGGATTCTTGAGGGTAATTTACTGGACAAGGGACGAATACCTCCTATTCCACGAAGGAGAGCCTTACCAGGGCGTGGCGTTCCACTCGGGACGACAGAGGATAAATCTTGAGCCTGACAAGTTCCGCTTTAGAGATGAGGAAGGGAGTGCTACCCTTGCGGAAGCTACCTTGGATGACCTGGTCTCCATACAGGAGCTTAGGACCGAACCTGATACAGATGGAGCTTTCCTGATGTTTCCCTACGGGTTACAGGTTCAAGAACCCGTATCTCTCAGCTTCGTAGATTTCAAGAAGGAGATGCTCTTAGCTAAGAGGAGCCATTTGAACGGGTATATGGCTATATACTCACCCAATGAGATTTTCGGTGTGGTAGTTTTTGAAGCTGGTAATCCTGTGATGGTGCTCGGAGCCAACGGTTCGCTTGGGCAGTCAGCGGTAAACTACATAAACGCTAACATAATTCCCGCAAAGAGCTACCTGTCCGTTTATAACCTTGAACCTGAAATTGTAAACTTTATGTGTTCAATGTGGGGCGACAACGTAAGGGAGATTAAGCTTAATTCCGATAACTATGCGGATGTAAAGGAATACATAGCAGGCAAGAACATGGATGTTGTCGTCCTTTTGGAAAGTGGAGGCATATACAGGTATGACCTCTTCTTTAAGGGACAACTTGTAGAAACTATAGTTAAAGATAGAGGTATCTTCATATACGACGAAGAGGAGAAAGTGCACCTGTCTGAAAAAGTTGAGAACTTGCCCGATAAAAAAATAGAGGTGTTTGAAGTAAAAATACTGAAAGAACGTAGTCCTGTGGACGTGGTTATAGAGATAGGTCAGGCCAGAGTAGAGGAGTTGCAGGAAGCTGTCCCTGCGGAAAAGGTAGATGCTATAAAGACCGCATTTATACGGGACATAGGCCCTATAGGAAAGCTTATATGGGAGAAGCTCATTAACGAATACGGACTCAAGGAAACGGACATGAACATCAACCAGCTTAGACTCGTAGTAGAAAAGCTACGTGCGGAATTTCCCGAAGAGGAAGCGAGGAAGGACTTTATCCGAAAAGTTAGGGATATACTGCCTGACGCAACTTAAAGGAGGGGAGCGTGATGATAGGCAGGTATCTGAGGAATGCGTCTCTGATAGAGAAGTTCATCATACCCAACATTGTAGTTCTGTTGATACTAATCCCATCCCTGAGCCTGGTAGGATACTACTTAGTTCAGCAACAGCTGGAGAGCCATGCCCGGAGGGAGCTGAACAATGGATACAAGCTGTTTAAGGAGTATGTCAGAGTTCAAGAAAGTAGTGGCCTTGCGGTTGCTTACCTCGTAAGCCTTGACACTGCGGTGAAGAGCGCTTTCAGAAACCACAATAGGGCTCTCTTGAGCAAATACGTAAAGGTCAGGGCGGACCTTGAGAACTTGACAGGTATATACGACCTTAGACTTCACTTCCTAACACCTGTGGCGGTATCCTTCTTCAGAACCTGGAATCCGGAAAGGCACGGCATAGATGTATCTCGTTTCAGGAGGATAATAGTAACGGTGGCTCAAAGACGAGCGCCCCAGAAAGGTGTGGAGGTGGGCCTTAAGAGAACCATAGTTAGCGGAGCGGTTCCGGTCTTGGAAGGGAACAGATACCTCGGCGCGGTCGAGCTGATAACACCCTTTAACCCTATACTGGATAAACTCAAGGAGCTTACCGGAGTGGATGCAATGGTTCTGATAGATAGAAAGTCCGCTTCACATTCCGAGTGGGCGAAAGAGGCGGAGAAGGTAGGAAAGTTCTTCCTGTATTACGAAACAAACCCCGTGCTCAGAAACTTGATGTTAAAGGCTCTGGACCAGCCGGGCAAGCTTTTTACAACAGAAGGCTATGCGGTTATGGCAAAGCCTCTGCTGGACTTTTCAAAAAAGCCCATAGGCTTGCTGGTCTTAGGATACGACATATCTCCCGCAATAGATTCTTACAAGCGGATGGGCATATATATGCTTATGCTCCTATTTATAGGAGCGATGCTTAGCTTCTTCATAAGCTACATGGTGTTCAGGCGTTACGTTGAAGAGCCCATAAATACACTCATAGACCACACCGAGCGTATAAGTATGGGTGATGTGGACCAGAAAATACCGGTGCACTCAAAGGACGAGATAGGAAGGCTTGCGGAAGCCTTTGAACGTATGAGGATAAGCATAAAGAAGGTTATGGACCTGCTTAAGTAAATTGACTTGCGGGTGTGACCGCTTTATCATGTTTACCCTAAGGAGGGATTCATGGAGCTCGATATCGTCCAGTATGAAATAGACGATGAAACAGAAAAAAAGATAGTGAGTGCCCTTAAGAACTTTATAACGAAAACCGACGCGGAGCTCGTTATACTCTCGGACGATGCGGGACGCATAATCTCCTTCTACGGCAAGGACATAGATGAAACGCAGGCGGAGTTCCTCGCAAGCATAATAAGTGGGATATTCGGTGCAGCCTTTGAGATGGCGAAGATGGTTTCCCGGGAAGACCTATTAGATGCTATTCAGTACGAAAGCAAAAAGCAGAACGTTATTGTGAAGGCTGTAGGAAGCAGGTTCCTTGTAGGGGTCCTCTATCCTAAGAGTGTAGCCTTGGGAACGGTGAGGTTATTTCTGAGAGAGCTTGCAAAAGAACTTGACAGCATCTTCTCTCAAGTTAAACCCAAGCCCTCGAAACTGCTCAAGCTCTCACCCCAGGCCATTGAGGAAAAGCTAAGCAGGATATTGGGAGCGTGGTGAAGCTAAAGGTAGTTTACTTTGGGGCATCGCTGGCAGGCAAAAGCACAAACGTAAAGCTCCTTTATGAAAAGCTAAGGAGCAAGGGTATAACCAAGGGAGACTACATATCCATGGAAACGGACGAAAACAGGACCCTCTTCGTAGAGATGTTCCTGAGCGCTATAAACATAGACGGTCAAGATATAGATATAAAGGTGCTTACCACGCCCGGTCAGTTTCGTCTGCATCCTCTCAGGAAGGTGATAATGAAAGGCGTGGATGGTCTTGTCTTTGTAGTGGACAGCTCCAGAGAGCGAGAGAACATAAACTTCCTCGTCCTGAGAGAAACTGCAGCTGTTCTTAAGGAGCAGGGATTTGACCTTTACTGTTTGCCTGTCGTAGTTCAATACAATAAAAGAGACCTTCCCGACGCGCTCCCTATAGACGAGCTGGAACCAGTATGCAACCCTTGGGGAACAGAGTTCATAGAAGCGATTGCCACGGAGGGCAAGGGAGTTGTTGAAACCTTTCGTGCTATCCTAAGAAGGATTCTTACAGTAAAAGCATGTATCAGGAGCTGATAGAAACCTTAGACTTGGCATATACACCCATAAGACCCCTTCTGGAACGCCTTGAGGAAGAGAAGTTTACCGGGTATATTGAGGTTTCCATATGGAACTCTAAGGAGTATCTACTATTATACGAAGGAGTCTTGCAAAGGATAATCGTTATGTCCGGAGATGTGCTTGAATACGTATCCCCCAACAGGTATAACTTACCTGTATCCGGAACAGCACGGCTGTTTAGGACAGACCTATTTTCCCTGCTCAATTCCGTAAAAAACTGTAGTGATATAAGAACTTCAGGAGCCCTGTGCTTTGCAGGCTATGGAGAGGAAAGAGAGCTAAAAATCCCCTTGGGTAATAGCTCCCCTACGGAGATAATCGAGAAGGCAAAGAGCATATCCTTAAACGGTTACGTTCTTTTCCATACAGAAAGCAGTATAATGGGGTTGGTGCTATTTATTAGGGGTGTTCCGGTGGGGGCTTTGTCTGAGGGACTTACGGGACCAAAGGCATTGGAGCGTATTATAAACGCGTCGACAACAGGATGGGCGAGCGCTTTCGCTTTGAAAGAGAATATGGTTAAGCTACTCGCCTTCTTGGAAAATGCAACGCGGATAAGGGAGGGAAGGTTGAGCGCTCTCCCCCAGCTCCGGGCCCTTGAGGACGACATAGGTAGCAGAAAAATAACAGGGCTGTTAGTCTTAGAAAGAGCAGGTTATGAGCGCTACTACGAGCTTTTCTTGAAAGGAAACCCTTTAGCTCTTATCCGTCACAGCCTATTTGATATGAGGGATGTAAGGCATGATGAGGTATCCTTTGAAGCTAGATTTACTTTCTATGCGGTCAGGATAAAAGAACCCATAGGTCACCTTGATATACAAGCGGTTGAGACTCACTCTGTGGGAGGAAGGCTCTCAGAAGATAAGGTAAAGGGTGTAAAGGAGCTCTTTATAGAGGAGATGGGTCCGGTAGGTATCCCCTTGTGGAATAAGGCTCTCAAGAGTCTCGGATACAAAGAGGACTCAATCCCTGTTGACAGCTTTCACGACCTGATTGAGAAGCTCGCTAAAGAGATTCCCGATGAGGAGTATAGAAAAGAGTTCCTTAAAAGGGCCAGGAGGTTTGCACCATGAGGTCACCTTTCAAGAGCATAAGGGCTGAGCTCAGCGTGCTGGTGGTAATTGCAGGTATAGTCGTTGGAACCTCTGTAGGGTTGGTTATATACAGGAATACTGTAAACAAAGCGGTAGAAGCAGCTCAGCAGAGGATAGAAACCACCATGGCATTCGTAAAGGCTTCGAGAGAATATGTAAGGAAAACGTTAAGGCCCAAGGTCTACGAGCTGTTGCATGCGGGATGCACTAAGGAGGACTTCATCCTTGAAGCACAGTCCTCTTCCTTCTTTACCGCCTCCATATTCAGCATGGTAAACCGAGAAATACCTGACATGAATCTCAGACAGGTGGCCATTAATCCCCTCAATCCCAAAAACAGACCCAACGATACCGAGATGTGGATAATAGACTACCTGAGGTCAAAGAACTTGAAGGAATACCAGGGAATAACCTTTCATAACGGACAAGACTACTACATAAGAGCCTTTGCGGTTATTCCAAAGAACAGTTGCCTGAAGTGTCATGGCAAGGTTCAAAACATGCCTATCGCTGTCAGAAATATATATAAACCGCAAAAGGACCCAAACTGGCCGGTAGGCAAGGTGAACGGGGCGGTGCTTGTATACGTTCCTTTTGACAAGGTCATAGCACAGGCCCGTATGGAAGGGCTTATAAATGGAGGAATCGCGGGAGGTATATTCATACTCGTCTCATTCCTGCTACTGGCAGTTCTAAACCTTAGGGTATTCAAACCTGTAGAAGCGTTGCAAGATAGCGTTGATAAGATAAGTAAGGGTAAGCTGGAAGAAAAAGTTCCCTACATATCGGAGAACGAGATAGGAAGGATCGCAAGAGCTATAGAGAGGCTCAGGATAAGCATGAAGAAGCTCATGGAGCTTCTGGGTTGACAAATATCAATTGAGAATTATTTTCATCTAAACCGAAATGGAGGTCCGACATGGCGGAGAAGGTTTACATATTTGACACCACACTGCGCGACGGAGAGCAGGCGCCCGGCTTTTCCATGACCACAGAGGAGAAGCTCCAAATGGCCCTTCAGCTTGCAAGACTCGGTGTTGACATAATAGAAGCGGGATTTGCGGTAGCCTCAGAGGGTGATTTTGAAGCTGTGAACACAATAGCAAGGGAGGTTAAAGGCCCCGTAATATGCTCTCTGGCGAGGGCTCTTGAGAAGGACATAGAGATTGCGGGGAAGGCCCTTGAACCTGCTCAGAGGAAAAGAATTCACACCTTTATAGCAACCTCGGAGATTCACATGAAGTATAAGCTCAGGATGGAACCCTGGCAGGTGCTTGAAAGAATAAGGAGTGCGGTTTCTTTTGCGAGGAACTTCACCGACGATGTGGAGTTCTCCTGCGAGGATGCCACCCGCAGTGAGAGAGAGTTCTTATACAGGGCAATAGAAGAAGCTATAAAGGCGGGTGCGACGGTAATTAATATCCCAGATACTGTGGGCTATGCGGTCCCCGAGGAGTTCGGGCAGTTGATAGAAGACATAATGAACAACGTGCCCAACATAGACAAGGTTATATTGAGTGTTCAC
>CAYSNS010000017.1:0-6545 GCA_964432395.1 uncultured Aquifex sp.
AGAGAAGATATCTATTACCCTCCACCGGACCTGCCGGCGAAGTATACACTTCCCCTCCTGTAGAAGCAGGGAAGACCCGTTTTCTTAGCCGGCAGGTCCGGTGGAGAGAAGATATCTATTACTCTGGGTGAGTCCTTTGTAAATCTTTCCTTTCAAGGAGAAGAGGAGACCAGACCTGAGACATGTGAAGAGGTATCCCAGTTCCTTGCGGAGCCCCTCAGGAGGCTAAGCTCAAGAAAAGATATAAGGTCTGTCAACAAGCTAAGAGATATAGTGCTGATAAGGAAGCTTGATAGGGGTGTAATACATTCAGAAAAAGGTCCCCTGCTACGCATAGACTTCTCTCATTCTGTGGTAGAGAGAAAGACGGTAAAGGAGCTTATGGAAGAAAGCTTTCAAGAAGAGGAGCTAATGCGCTCCAGATTCAAGCCCGCAGGAACGGATACGACCTTTGAGCTTACCGAAATTCTCTACAACGTGAGTGAAGAAGATAGAAAGACCATAAGGGAGATGGCAACCAACCCTGTTGTTAGGGAATACATGGAAAAACGCATCGGTAAGAACGAACCTTTCCTTGTTCTGGACGGAAAATACAGATACCCCGCAGGTGTGGTGAGAAGGAGTCTGCGACTGGAGGATATAGAAGAAGACGTAAGGAAGGACCTCTTCAGAAAGGTCAAGGTAGGTCCCGAGGAGAGACAGAGAAAGATACACATATTCGTAAACCTTGCAAAGCGCACACTTTCCCGGTACAGGGTTCATATAGGAAATGCTGTTGAAACGGAAAGTGTCTTAGATTTTCCCGATGCCGTGATAGATGCGGAAGGAAACGTATACGAAGACAAGGATAGAACTCTAAAAGCGGTCGTGTATGGAAGACCTTTTATAAAGGATAAAAAGCTAAAGATAGCGGTAATTGACGTATCGGAAGATAAGAAGAGCGCAATACGTGTCCTGAATGACATCATCTCCTTCCTGGAAGATAAAGGATTTGTGTGCGAGATTGATTACTTCAGGCTGAGCGGAGCCTCACGAAGGGAGATAAAAAAGAAGTTTTACGACCTCAGGCTTGATATAGCAAGCTACAGCTTGGGTATAGTTTTCTTAAAGGATTTCGGAAAGGCGGAGCTCTTTGACAAGGGAACGCTCTACGACTTCTTTAAATCAAGCTTCCTGAAGGAGTTTGTTCCAACTCAGGTAATAAGAGAGAAGACTGTGCGCAACTGGAACAAATACATTCTCTATAACATTGCGGAAGGAATAATGGGAAAAACCGGAAACGTTCCATACAAGCTGGCAAACCTCCTTGAAAACGTGGATATATTCGTAGGACTTGACATAAGCAGGGCAAAGCTCAAAAAGGGTCGTGGAACAGTGAATGCAAGCGCTGTAACAAAGATATTTTTAAACAACGGAGAGTTCCTGAAGTTCTCCGTAGAGACCGACCCCGTAGGAGGTGAAACCTTCACTTCAAGAACCCTTGACACGCTGGCGGGAAACATCTACAGGCACTTTGGAGCGGGCAAGAGGGTAGTTGTTCACAGAGACGGGAGGTTTCAAAAGGGTGAAGTAGAAACCATTCTGAAAGCCTTCAGAGATTATGAGCTTGGAGAGCCTGTCCTTGTAGAAGTTGTAAAGTCGGGAAATCCGAGGTTCTTCCCCAATCCGGAAAAGGGACTATCATTAATACTTAGCCCCGACACAGCGGTATTGTCCACCTACAGGGTAAGGCAGGAAGCGGGGAACCACATGCCCATAAGACTCAACCGGGTCTATGGAGACATGGATATAGAAACGCTGGCAAGTCACACCTTGGCTCTCACTATGCTCAACTACGGAGCAACAACTTTGGCAAAGCTACCCGCAACAACTTACTATCCCGACAGGATTTCCTACCTTGCGTTGAGGGGCATAAGCCCGCCATCAAGGGAAGGAAATAAAATGTACTGGCTATAAAAGGAGGTGAGGATATGCTGCAGAACAAGACCCTTGAGCGTAAGCTCATCTTCAATCCCGAGGGAGACAGGGATGCGGTTGATAGAAAGGTCATAAAGGGCAACCCCACAAACATAATAGAGCTCAACAACATAAAATACGGCTGGGCTTTTGACCTCTACAAAACGATGGGCTTTTCCAACTTCTGGATACCCGAAGAGATACCCCTTATGGAGGACAAGAAGCAGTACGAGAGAGTCCTGTCGGACTATGAGAGGAGAGCTTACGAGCTTGTCCTGTCATTCCTGATTGCCCTTGACTCCTTTCAGGTTGATATGCTCAAGGACTTTGCCCGCATGATAACAGCCCCAGAGATAGAGATGGCTATAACCGCTCAGGAGTTTCAGGAGTCCATTCACGCCTACTCTTATCAGTTCATCCTTGAGTCTGTAGTTGACCCCATAAAGGCGGACGAGATATACAACTACTGGAGGGAGGACGAGAGACTGAGGGAAAGAAATCAGGTGGTTGCGGAGGTTTACAACGATTTCATCAGAAAGCCCACCGAGGAGAACTTCATAAAGGCGGTCATAGGCAACTACATCCTTGAATCCCTCTACTTCTATTCAGGCTTTGCCTTCTTCTACACTCTCGGAAGGCAGGGCAAGATGACCAACACCGTCCAGCAGATAAAGTATATAAACAGAGACGAGCTTACACACGTAACCCTCTTCAGGAACATGATACTCAGCCTTAAAAAGGAACAGCCCGAGCTTTTCAGCCCCGAGATAGAAAGATGGGTAAAGGAATACTTCAAATACGCAATAGACCAGGAGATAAAGTGGGGACAATACGTAACCCAGGACCAGATACTGGGTATCAACAACACACTCATAGACAGATACATAAAGTATCTCGGAAACCTCAGACTCACTCAGATAGGCTATGAACCTCTCTATCCGGAGATAACCGAGAACCCCATGAAGTGGATAGACGACTTTAGGAAGATAAACAACACAAAGACCGACTTCTTCCAGAGAAAGCCCCAGACCTACGCAAAAGCCAACGAACTTAAGTGGTAAAATCTCTGCTCTATGGAGAGGTATGACCTCCTTATAAAGGGTGCCCTTCTGCCCGGAAGGGGCAGGGTTGACATAGGTATATCGCAAGGGAAGATAGAAAAAGTAGCAAGCTCCATAGAAGCCAGAGCCGAGGAAGTCATCTACGCAAAGGGGAAGCTGGCATTACCTTCCTTTGCCAACATGCACACCCATGTTCCCATGTCCCTTCTCAGGGGTATGGGCGCAGACCTTCCGCTAATGGATTGGCTCCAGAGGGTTATATGGCCCCTTGAGGGCGAGTTCGTATCTCCGGAGTTCGTGAGGGCGGGAACAGAGCTTGGCGTTCTGGAGATGATAAGGTCGGGAACAACCCTCTTTATGGACATGTACTTCTTTGAGGAGGTAGTGGGTGAGGTATGCAAAGAAGCGGGCATAAGGGCAGGACTGGGTTTCGGAATACTTGACTTTCCCACAAGGGTAGCCAAAACTCCCGAGGAGTATATTCGGAGGGCTAAGGAGTTTGCAAAGAACCTGAAGGGAGAAGAGCTTGTGTTCCCGGTTATATGTCCTCACGCACCCTACACATGCTCTCCCGATACACTGAGAAAGGCAAAGGAACTATCTCATGAGCTTGACCTTTTCCTACACATACACGTTGCGGAGACCAAGGGAGAGGTTGAAAGGATAAAGGAAGAGTTCGGAAAAACTCCCGTCAGGCACCTGGAGAGTTTGGGCTTTCTGTCGGAGAAGGTTCTGTGCGCCCACATGGTCTGGCTTGAGGAAGAGGAGATAGAGATAGTAAGGGAAAGGAACGTAAAGGTAGCCCACTGCCCCGAGAGCAACCTAAAGCTCGCATCGGGGATTGCACCCGTTCCCAAATACCTTGAGAAGGGTGTTCATGTGTGTCTGGGCACCGATGGTCCCGCCTCTAACGACAACCTTGATATGTTGGAGGAGACATCCACAACCGCAAAGCTACACAAAGGAAACAGCCTGAACGCAAAGGCCATATCCGCACCCACAGCGCTCAGCATGGCAACCGAGAAGGGCTTTTCCGCAGTAGGAATAAAGGCAGGCAAGATAGAGGAAGGTTACGAGGCGGACCTGATACTCATAGACACAGACAAACCCCACCTCCAGCCCCTCTATGACCCGATAGCTCAGATAGTTTACAGTGCAAAGTCCTCCGACATAGACACGGTCGTGTGCAAGGGCAGAATTCT
This sequence comes from uncultured Aquifex sp., assembly GCA_964432395.1. GTDB lineage: Bacteria > Aquificota > Aquificia > Aquificales > Aquificaceae > Hydrogenivirga. The sequence continues at coordinate 4,220 of CAYSNS010000017.1, forward strand.
CATGGAGAAGGGAGAGCTTAAAACAATTGACGAGGAGCGGGTTCTTCACGAGGCAAGGAAGTGGGGCGAAAAACTCAGGAGCTTTCTTGACAGAAACACTCCACAGGTTTAAACTCCAAAGGGATGAAGAAAGACCTAACGCACCTCATAAAGAGAGAGAAAGCACCCGAAGGATTTGAGAGCCTTGACTCTGCAAAGGAGTATTTAGCCCGTTACCTTCTAAATTACATAAACATTGAGCTGGGAGGATTACCGAAAGAGGAGTGGGGAAAGACCTTAGAGACATGGGCTAAGATATGCGCCTTCTCAAAGGGTCTCATAAACAAGAGCGAGGAGGAAAGACAAAAGCTATACGAGAAGTTCGGGTTTGATATGGTTATGCAGGGCATAGCGGAGGACATAAGGCGGACCCTGATAGGGATGCTCAGCCTCGGAATACTGAAGGACAACGAACCTCCCCACATGCTTCTTCTGAAAGCTTCCGAGCTGGTGAAGGACGAGAGAGAGCTACTTCAGAGGTGGGAGGTAGAACCCGAAAGGGTTGAGTTCATATACGATTTCTTCTCTTCAAAACTCAGAGACAGGAAGTAAATTCAATAAACTATGAGAATCGCTGTAGGTATGAGCGGTGGTGTGGACAGCAGTGTTACCGCCCTCCTCATGAAGGAAAAGGGACATGAGGTAATAGGTGTTACCCTGAGATTTCATTCGGTTGAAGCCTGTGAGATTGAGGGAACTCACAACGTTTGCTGTTCTCCCAAGGACGTTCAGGATGCGGTTAAGGTATCTCAGAGACTTGGAATACCTCATCTTACCTTTGACTGGGAAAAGCTCTTCAAAGAGAGGGTCATAAATTACTTTGTGGAGGAATACATATCGGGCAGGACGCCGAACCCCTGCGCGGTATGCAACCGTGAGGTAAAGACAGGATACTTTGCCAGATACCTGAGAGCGGTTGCGGAAGTTGACAGGCTCGCAACGGGACACTACGCAAGGATAGAAGAAGGGGAAAGCGGTAGGGTAATAAAGAGGGGCGTTGACAGGAGAAGAGACCAGTCTTACTTCCTTGCACTTGTGAGAAAAGAAGACCTTCAGCTTTTGGAGTTCCCTCTCGGGAACATGACCAAAGATGAGGTTCGGAAGCTGGCAAGGAAGCACGGGCTTGAGGTAGCGGACAAGAGGGACTCTCAGGAGGTCTGCTTTCTGATGGGCAAAAGCCCGGGAGAGTATATAACCAACATAACCGGAAAGAGAGAGGGCTTGATAAGACATGTTTCGGGTAAGGTTCTGGGAAAACACGAAGGGATATTCAACTTCACCATAGGTCAGAGAAGAGGTCTGGGGATTTCCTACCACAGGGCTCTATACGTAGTAGACATAGACCCATCCACCAATACCGTAATAGTTGGAGAAGAGGAATACCTGTATAACGACTCTCTCTTTGTTAAGGAGCTAAACTGCCACGTTCCCATAGAGAGCTGGAAGGACGTCAAGGCTCAGATAAGGTACAGAAGCTCTCCTGTTCCCGTTAAAAGGTTAGAGAAAACTTCCGAAGGCTACATAGTCAGGTTCTCGGAGGATGTGAGGAGTATAACTCCGGGGCAGGTTGTGGCTTTCTACAGCGGTGATATCCTCTTAGGAGGTGGAGTAATAGAGGTCTTTCCTTATGATAAAGAAAAAACTGCTAAAAACCATAGCCCTGACGGGCATAGCGTTATTAGTTAACATAGAGAGCCTTCCCCCTCGTATTTGACAGCGTTAACATCCTTCTTGGTGGGTTTCTTACATACTTTGTTCTGGAAGCCTTCCGCTTTCCCTACGCTGTTATCGTTGCTACAGGTATAGCGGTACAGAGAACCGTCCTATATTCTGACCCCGAGGGAGGACTTATTACGCTAATTGAGCTTGCGGGAGTATACCTGATAAGGATTTTTAGTAGACAGCATATCATAATATCCGGCTGGATATTCTGGACCTTCATAGGATGGATTGTATACTCTTTGGTCATAACTCACTTCATAAACTTAGAAAACACAACTTCTCTGGCATTAGTGCTGAAAGAGGCTGTCAACGGGCTGATAAATATAACCATTGGAAGTATTCTATACATACTCTACCTTTACTACTTTAACAGGGAAAAGAGCATATCCTACTCGGACATAATCTTTGTATTCCTTACAGGAGCTTCCATAATATACTCCCTTCCGGATATGAAGCTCAACGGCGTAGAGGCGTTAATTCGCTGGAAAAGTCCCGAAGATGGTTTAGTTCCCCCGTCCAAGTTCATAAATATCCTTGAAGAGCTGGGGCTTATAAGGGAAGTAGG
>CAYSNS010000017.1:6645-9162 GCA_964432395.1 uncultured Aquifex sp.
TCATAAACGTAAACGTTTCACCCAGGCAGTTTATGGACAGGTCCTTCGTTAAAAACACACTTGAGATATCACACAGAGTGGAAGCCCAAAAGCCAAAGATAGTCCTTGAGATAACGGAAACATCTTTGATGAAAAACCCCGAAGAGTCCATCAACATACTGAAAAGGCTAAAATCTCATGGATTTCTCATAGCGGTAGACGATTTTGGAACAGGATACTCTTCACTCTCATACCTTAAACAGCTTCCCCTTGACGTAATAAAGATAGATATGAGCTTTGTAAGAAACATACCGCAGAGCCACATAGACAGGTCTATAGTGTCTACAATAATAGAACTTTCCAAGTCGTTGGGGTTAAAGAGCTTAGCGGAAGGCGTAGAAACGAAAGAACAGTTGAACATACTCGTAGAGATGGGATGCGAGCTTGCACAGGGATACCTTTTCGGAAAACCTATGCCTAAAGAGGATATAGAACGCTTAATAAGGAAAGAAAAAGGTTTATAATAGGTGATTTAGCGGGTGTGGCGGAACTGGCAGACGCGCGGGACTTAGGATCCCGTGCCCGTAAGGGCGTGAGGGTTCGACTCCCTCCACCCGCATAAGTTCTCGGAGGTAGTTTATGAAGGTAAAAACTGAGGACAGAGAGGGATTATTTAAAGCCATCACCGTAGAAGTTGAAGGCTCTCTCGTTAAAGATGCTATGGATGAAGTCTACAACCATCTAAAACAAAATGTAGAGATTCAAGGGTTCCGTAAGGGAAACGCACCCCTGTGGCTTATAAAGGCAAAGTTCAAAGATTACATACAGGAAGAAGTAGGTAAGAAGGTAGCAAACAAGACCCTTCAAGACGCCATAGACGAGAGTAAGCTAAAACCCGTAGCGGATGTGTTCTTAGAGAAGGTGGAGCTTGAGGAGAAAACCCCAAAGGTAACCTACACAGTAAGCTTTGAAGTTCCTCCAAAAGTAGAGCTAAAAGACATAGAAGGCCTCGAGGTAGAAGTCCCCAAGCTTGAGTTCTCCGAGGAGCTCGTAGAGAAGAGAATAGAAGCCCTTAGGGAAGAACACGCTGTATGGGAGCCGGTAGAAGACAGGGAGATAAAAGAAGGAGACCTGGTAACCATAGAATACAAGGTAAGAGAAATAACGGAAGAAGGCGAAGGCGAGGAGGTAGAAGGTGAAACATCCGGTATAGTTGGACAGAAGATGTTCAGAGAAGAGCTTGACAAAGAACTCGTCGGTAAGAGAGTGGACGAAGAAGTAGAGCTTAAAGAACTTCCTCTCTACGACCAGGAGGGAAAAGAGATAGGCAAAGCCAACATAAGGGCTAAGGTTAAAGAGATAAAGGAGAAAGTTCTTCCCGAGCTTGATGACGACTTTGCGAAGGAGCTCGGTTACGAAAGCTGGGAGGAGGCAAAGGAAAAAATAGAAAATCAGGTAAAGGAAGAGTTTGAGAAGACAAAGCAGGCAATAGTTGAGGACGCGGTTGCGGACAAACTTGTAAGCATACACGAGATAGAAATCCCCAAAACACTTCTAAACAGAGAGCTTTCCTTCCTTATAGAAAGGCGTGTAAATGAGCTAAAGCAGTTCGGTATAGATACAAGATACTTAAACTACAGGGCTATGGCTCAGGAGTTCCTACCACAGGCACAGGCTAACATAAAGCTCAGATACATACTGGATACCTATGCGGAAGAGAAGGGCATAGAACCTACAGAAGAGGACATAGAAGAGCAGTTTGAAGAGCTCGCACAGCAGATGGGAACAAGCAAGGAAGAGGTAAAGGAATACTTTGAAAAGGAAAATCTTATGGAAGTCGTGCGCTCGGATGCGAGAAGGAAAAAAGCCCTCAAGGACATAATCTCCAAGGTTAAGATAAAAGAGGTAGAACAAAATAAAGAGGAAGCTAAAGAAGAGTCAAAGGAAGAGAAAACTACGGAGGAGAAACATGAAAGCTGAAGACATTGTAAGCCAGCTGGTTCCGATAGTTATAGAGCAAACTCCGAGAGGCGAAAGGGCCTACGACATATACTCAAGGCTCCTTCAGGACAGGATAGTTCTGCTGGGCTTTCCCATAGATGACCACGTTGCGAACCTCATAGTAGCTCAGCTCCTGTTCTTAGAGTCCCAGGACCCAGAAAAGGACATATACCTCTACATAAACTCTCCAGGGGGCTCTGTAACCGCAGGTATGGCCATATACGACACGATACAGTATATAAAACCCGACGTGGTGACCATATGCATCGGGCAGGCTGCATCGATGGGTGCTGTTTTGCTGGCCGCAGGGACAAAAGGTAAGAGATACGCACTTCCCCACTCACGGATAATGATTCACCAGCCCCTTGGAGGTGTCCAGGGACAGGCAACTGACATAATAATACATGCGGAAGAGATAAAGAGAATCAAGAGAATGCTCAACGAGATACTCTCCAAGCACACGGGCAAACCCTTAGAGGAAATAGAAAAAGACGTTGAGAGGGACTACTTTATGTCTGCGGAAGAAGCAAAGGAATA
>CAYSNS010000018.1:0-8980 GCA_964432395.1 uncultured Aquifex sp.
CTATGTTTATGCTGTGAAATTCCAGAGCTCTGAGCTTTTCGATTATGCCCTTCATGAGGGAGTAGGGCTGTATCCTGTTGATAGCTCTCTGGACTTTCTCATCCAGGTCCTGCAGTCCCATACTGATACGGTTAAAGCCCACATCTTTTATTACCTTAAGCTGTCGGTCTGTAGCGTAACGAGGGTCTATTTCTATACTAACCTCCGCATCTTCGGAGAAGGGAAACCTTCTTTTTATCTCTCCCATAAATTCTTCTATTTGCTCCGGCTCAAGGTAGTTGGGTGTTCCTCCTCCCCAGTGTAGCTGGGATACCTTCCTATCTTTGTCTAAGTAGGAGGAGACCATATCCATCTCGCTATATACTCTCTTTAGATAAGGTATCTCTATTCCCTTGCGGTGGGATACTATTATGTTACATCCGCAGTAGTAACACGCACTTTCACAAAAAGGTATGTGAAAGTATAGAGACAGCGGGGTTTTCCTTTCGTTGCTCTTTATGAGCCTCTCTTTGTAGTCCTGAGCGTTCACGCTTTCGGAAAACTCGGTTGCGGGCGGATAGCTGGTATACCTCGGGCCGGGACGGTTGTATTTCTTTATAAGTTCTCTATCAAAAACTGTTCTCATGGTTCATATAAATATAGTCTCTTTTCGCTTGTAAAAGTGAGCTCAAAAGGGTTGGTATCATCTGGTAAGTTTATATACTAAGTGTTATGAAGCTTGAAGTGCTCAAAGGAAGCCTTCTGGACGTGGACACGGACGTTATAGTTAATCCCGCCAACAGTTACGGTTATATGGGTGGAGGTGTAGCGGGTGTTATAAAAAGGGTGGGAGGTAAAGAAATAGAGGAGGAGGCTATAAGGCAAGCTCCCATACCTGTAGGCAAAGCTATTCTCACAACTGCAGGAAAACTCAAGCACAGGGGAGTGGTGCACGCACCCACCATGGAAGAACCTGCCATGCGGACTTCGGAAGATAAGGTGAGGAAGGCTACCCGTTCCGCCCTTGAGCTTGCGGACAGTATGGGTTTTAAGAGCATAGCCTTTCCTGGTATGGGAACGGGTGTTGGTAGACTACCCAAAAGCTTATCTGCAAAGGTAATGGTGGAAGAGGTTTTATCCTTCAAGCCCAAAAGTTTAGAGAGGGTTGTTTTTGTCGATATTGACGAGGAGATGGTCAAGGAGTGGGAGAAGTTTCTCAGAGAGCTTGGGAACGCTTAAACACTCTCTTTGAGAACACACATTGGGAAAGCAAGGAGAACACTCCAGCTCCAAGCTCACTACATGCACCATCTCTCCTATCGGTCTCCAGACCACGGGGTCCGAGGGCCCGTATATAACCACACAGGGAACGCCTACGTAGGACGCAAGGTGTGAGATGCCTGAGTCTAAGCCCACATAGAGCAGTGCGGATTTCAAGGCTCTGGCTATCCAGAGGGGTTCGTAGCTTTCAACGAAATTTTTAACCCGTCCCTTTAGCCAGTAGTCCGCCTCACCTACAATATACAGGCTTTCAATACCTTTGCTTCGCAGGAAACTTTCAATCATATGAAAAAGCTCTAAGGACGGGTTCTTCTTGGGTGAACCGCTCGAAGGGTGCAGGACCGCCTTGCCCGCAAAAGGTGAGTCAGGAAGGGTATCTAAGGGTAACTTCTTAGAAAATTCCTCCTCTTCCAGAGCTAAGGACCTCAGGTAGTGTTCTACAATCCAAACCCTGCTTTCGGGAAAGGGTCTTACGTTACCTTCAAAGGATACTATAACCTTCTTATCAAAGCTTTCATCCGGTATTTCGCTCAGAACCCCGTCCGCCCATCCAACTTCTTTAGCTATTCTGAAGTAGTCCGTATTACCCACCGCCGTTATACGGTATCCCCTTCTTTTGAGTATTTCCAAGATGGGAAAGGTAAGAAGGGTGTCTCCCAGACCACCCCTGCGGTATACGAGAGCCTTCATGAAAATATTTCGTAACTCAGGACACCATCGTAGACTTTGTAAACCGAACCATCCAGAAATACCTGTTCAAGCTCGTCGTCAAAGTCTATCTTCAAGACCTCACCGCTTCTGGTTATAACCTCCACGGGTTTTTTAGAAACAAGTCCCTGCAGAAAAGAAACTATCGCACTTGCGGTAGCCCCCGTTCCGCAGGCAAGGGTTTCGGACTCTACACCCCTTTCGTAGGTCCTTATAGCTATTTTGTTCTCCCCTAAGCTCTGGACGAAGTTTACGTTTGTCCCCTTGGGTTGAAATTCCTCGTGAAGCCTTATAGCTCTCCCGAGCTTGATAACGTTTGTTTTCTCCAGGTCCTGCACGGGAACGACAAAATGAGGCACTCCTGTATTTATAAACATACCCTCCACCCTTAGTGAGTCTACGCTCAGGGTTTTGCTCTCGGGTTTTGAGGGTTTTGTTAGCTGAACTTTGACCCTCTTTCCATCTTCAAGAACGCGAGCCTTTATCACACCAGCCAGGGTTTCAAAGCTCACTTCTTTGTCCGTTATACCCTTTTCGTAGCAGAACCTGACTGCGCACCTTGAGCCGTTTCCACACATCTCCGCCTGTGAGCCATCGGAGTTAAAAAACACCCAGCGAAAGTCATTCTCAGCCCGATGAGGTTCTTCTATAAGTATCAGGCCGTCCGCCCCCACGCCCGTGTGGGGTTTGCAGACTTTCCTAACAAACTCTTCTATGCTTACTCCCAGCTCTTCCAGCTTGCGGTAAAGACTTCCATCACGGTTATCTATAAGTATGAAGTCGTTTCCCGAACCCTGTAACTTCGTAAACTCCATAGCTCTATATTTTACAGGGGTATGAACCTTTCCCTGACCTTTATTACCCTCTCATCTCTTCCAACCTCAAGGACTATGTCCTCTACAAAGGGAACCATCAGACGCTCGTCCTCTAAGATAAGCATGTGATAGACACCGAAGTCCTCTATCCTCTTGACCCTGCCGAGCTTTTTACCGCGGTCCGTAATCACCTCCATGCCAACCAGCTCGTAAGCGTAGAACTCTCCCTCACCTCTACGGGGCAGGGCTTTCTCAGGCAGGAACATGTGAGCACCCCTAAACTGCTCCACCTCCTCCAGAGAGCTGTAACCTTTAAGCTTTATAAGAAAGAAGTTTCTATGTTTCCTGACTCCCGTTACCTTAAAGGGAACATACTGCCCTCCTACCCTCTTCATATACACCTTCTTAAGGTTTTCAAAAACCTCATCGGGGGCAAAAGGCTCAACTTTTAGCTCTCCTTTAAGTCCGAATGTGTCCAAGACCTTGCCTATGGCCACGTAATCCATGACTCTATAATTATTGAACCAGCTATGAAGGAGCTAAAAGACCTGAACGATAGGATTGTAAACTGTGATAGATGTCCGCGTCTTTTAGAATACATAAGAAACGTTGCACATACCAAAGTAAGAAGATTCAGAGACTGGGAATACTGGGGTAAGCCCCTTCCCGGATTTGGAGACCCCAACCCTAAGCTCCTGATAGTGGGCTTGGCACCTGCAGCGCACGGTGGAAACAGAACGGGTAGGATGTTCACCGGAGACAGCTCGGGAAACTGGCTTGCAAGGGCCTTATACGAGACACGATTCGCCAATAAACCCATCTCGGAAAGCAGAGACGATGGGCTTGAGCTCGAAGAAGCCTATATAACAGCCGTAGTCAGGTGTGCACCTCCTCAAAACAAACCAACCGCTCAAGAGATAAAGAACTGTAACCCGTATCTGACCGAGGAGATAAGACTCTTTAAGAGGCTCAGAGTTATCCTGTGCTTAGGTAGCATAGCTCTGAAGGGGACACTGATGGCTTTGAAGAGCCTGTATCCGTCTGCGGAGCTCAAGGGAATAAAGTTCGGCCACGGCCTGCTTTACCGTCCGCGGGGAGTTCCCTATGTCCTTATGACCTCATACCATCCCAGCAGGCAGAACACCCAGACGCGCAGACTCACCTGGGAAGAATGGCTGAAGGTCTTTCGGAAGGCAAGAGAACTGGTAGAAGCTCTGTAAGATTCTCTATGGTGGGAACATCGCTGTCTATTTCTTTGAAAGCCTGGGGAGGAAATTCCGATGTTAGGGCTACGAACTTTATACCGCAGTTTTTAGAAAGCTTAAGGTCGTTAGGACTGTCTCCTACCATCAGGAAAAACTCTCGCCTTATACCTGTTTCTCTTTCCAGAAAGCTCACATGGGGTTCACCTTTCTTGAACCCTTTTCCGTCCCATCCCAGGACGAAATGAGGCTTTGCTCCGCTCCTGCTTATTATGTCTTCAACATACTCCTGCAGGTTGTTAGAAGATACCGCCGTCATGAAGCCCAAGCTTTTGAGCTCATTTATTACCTCAACTCCTTCCCTTTCAAGTTTAAGGCTCTTTATAATTTCCCTTTTCCAGTTCTCGAAGTGTTGTGCCACCTTGCGGTTAAGCTCTCCTTTGTCAGGGAAGAGTACATTGAGCTGTTCCAGGAAGGGAAGCCCGGAGGTCTTAAGATAAAGTTCTCTACCCTCGGAAGGCTCAACCCCGTAATACCTATTCATAAGTTCCGAAGCCTTTTCCGCATATAGTTCCATGCTCCTTACCAGCGTCCCGTCAAGGTCAAATAGCACCAACCTTGTGTGCATTCCATAACCTCCTGAGGTCCTCTACGGTGTCCACCTCCCAGAAAGGAACATCATCTATCCAGACTACACGGGGGATACCTTCATGTGCCAGCTCGTTGAACACATCTTCAACCTTTGCTACCTCACCTTTCCTCTTAAAAACTTCATGGGCGGTATTCCAAAAGAGAGATGACACGCCCGACTTTATAAGGGCTATACCCGTGTAAGCACCGTCGTAACATGTAAGGCTTTTACTCATTTTAAGGAGCTTGTCTCCCTCCACCTTTACCTTCATCTCATCCTCAAGGAACTTCCTTGAGCCTTTCCTGTGACAGGCCAGTTGTATTAGTCCTTCCTCCGAGGGAAACATCTGCCATAGCGACCGCTCAAAGACGTGGTCCGCATTGGCTATTATCAGGTCCGAGTTCCGAAGGTGTCCCTCTCCTGCAAGAAGGGTGTATAGATTCCCCGGATATAGCCTGTCTATGGAAAGGACCCTTACCGAAGGGTATCGTCTTCTTACATATCCGAGCAGTGTGTCGCTCATATACCCCGCTATGAGCACTATCTCATCACACTTTATCGATAGAAATTCAAGCACCAAGTCTATCAGTCTCCTACCACCCACAGGCAAAAGAGGTTTGGGCACGTAGGAAGTTATAGGCGATAGCCTGCTACCTCTACCTGCGGAGAGGACAACACCCTTCATCAGCGCTACTCCCTCAAAGCGAAAAGTAGCCTGTGAAGAGCGGACAGGTTAGATAAAAGAGCGAGCACAATTAAAGTTAGGCAGGGACTTCCTAAAATCAATCCCACAAAGAGGATTAAGTTCCTTATATCCCGCGATGCGAAGGTGGGAGTAGAGCTTTTCCCTACCGCCTCGGTCTTTGCCCTCACGTAGGGCACAAGGGCGGAGCCCACCATAGCTAAGAGTCCCCAGACAAGGCACCCCTTATCATAGATGATGATAGCGCTGATAATAAAGAGGTCTATATAGCGGTCCAGAACCGCATCGAGTATAGCGCCTTCCTTTGAGGTAATTCCCCTGACCCTTGCGAGGTCTCCATCCAGGGAGTCTAAAAGCGCTCCTATGTATATAAAAATAGCGGAAAGAAAGAGATGGCCCTTGAGTATAAGCAGGGGAGCAACTATACCTGCAAAAAGGAAGGATATCAGAGTCAGCCTGTTGGGTGTTATAGGCTCAAAGTCCTTGAGCAAAAGGGCTAAAGGCTGTGTAAGCTTCTTGTTGAGCCTCTCTATAGGTCCCTGCATCTTCCCGAAGCGGGAGCTTTTACTTCTTTACCCAGCTTATGGGCCCGTAGTGAATTTCCGAAGCGCTCTGGCCTATGGCTTCCGAGAGAGATGGGTGCGAGTACATGGTCTTGGATGCAAACTCCACATCCTTGCGGTCCCTTATCATGTGAACAACCTGGTGTATGAGCTCTCCCGCATGGGGACCTACTATGTGACAGCCGAGAATCTCCCCGCTCTCTTCGTCCGCTACGATTCTCACAAAACCCTCGTTCTCTCCGTCATCCATAGCCTTGGGATTGGTAACGAAGGAGGCGACTCCCACAAGGACCTCATAGTCCTCTTCTTCCGCCTGGTCTTCGGTCAGTCCCACACTTGCAACCTCAAAGGCGGAGTAGATTATCTTGGGTATTACCCTGTCGTCTCGCTTCCAGTCCTTGCCTCCGAGCATGTGGTTGACCGCAATCTTACCCTCGTACATAGCCTTATGAGCCAGCATAAGGGGAGACGTGACATCTCCGCAGGCGTATATGTTGGGAACGTTTGTCTGGGAAAACTCGTTAACCTTTATAAAACCTTTTTCGTCGGTCTCCACACCCAGTTCCTCAAGACCGAAGCCCTGTGTTGTGGGTCTCCTGCCAACCGCGAGCAGGATAAAGTCCGCCTCAACTTCGCTTCCGTCCGAGAGCTTAACCCTAACCCCCTTAGCGGTCTTTTCCCAGCTTTCGACGGTGGTTTTCGTCCTTATGTCTACACCGAGCTGTTTTAGCTTCCTTCCCAGATACCTGCCAGAGTCTTCGGGTATATCGTCAACGGGTAGAATCCTTCTCTGGAGTTCCACCAGAACCACTTCAGAGCCGTATTTTCTGAAGATGTAAGCAAACTCAACGCCTACCGCACCACCGCCGACTATGAGAACTCTGTCTGGAACGCGGTCTATGTCCCATATCTGGTCTGTGTCCACAACGAACTTGCCATCGGGAATTAGGCTACCCACACCCACGGGCCTTGAACCCGTCGCTATCAGGATGAACTTGGTCTTTATGGTTTCCTCCGCACCTTCAACGAAGACGGTGTTAGGGTCCTTTACAACACCTTTACCGTAGATTATGGGAAGGTTTATCTGCTGGGCAAACTTCTTAAAGTTCTCCCTTATGGTAACTACTACGTTGTCCCTGCCTTCCTTAAGTTTCCCGTAGTCAATGCTGTAACCCTTCGGAAGTATGCCCCATTCGGGCATCTTCTCAAACTTATCTATCAGATAAGCTCCGTGTCTCATATACTTGGAAGGTATACAGCCCCTGTTTAAGCAGTTACCTCCCACGGACTCGGGAGAGAGCTCTACCAGAACGGTTCTCATGCCTCTCCTGTATGCGTATATGCCCGCTTCGTATCCTCCGCTTCCCGCACCGATTATCACAAGGTCCGCTTCCATCCCATTCCTCCGGCGAGAATTAAGAATATTATGATAAACCTATTCTTTCTCCGAGCTTAAATTAAGAGTATGCACAGGAAAAACGAGGAGCTGTCTAAGATATTTGAAAAGATTGCAGACATCCTTGAGTTCTTGGGAGATAACCCATACAGGGTGAGTTCTTACAGGAGAGCTTCCGCCCTTATATCGGAACTACCCGAGGACATAGAGGAGCTCTACAAAAGGGGTAAGCTTTCAAAACTCCCTGGTATAGGTCCTTCAACCCTCCTGAAGATAGAAGAGTTCCTGAAGACCGGCACGGTGAAGAAGTATGAAGATCTGAGAAAGAAAGTTCCCGAGGACCTACTGGAGCTTATGGATGTCCCAGGTGTAGGACCAAAGACACTTAAGTTAGCCTACGACAAGCTCGGTATCAGAAGCAAGGAGGAGTTTATAAAAGCGCTCAAGGACGGCAGACTTGCAAAGCTTCCCGGCTTTGGACCAAAGAAGGTTCAGAACATACTCAAAGGTATAGAGCTCTGGAAAAGCACCCAGGAGAGAATTCCTCTCATAGAGGCATACACCCTGGCTCAGGAAGTTCTTGAATACATGAAGAAAGAAGAGAGCATAGAGAATATATCCGTTGCAGGGAGCCTGCGGAGGATGAAGGAGACCATAGGTGACATTGACATACTCGTTTCCGCACCCAAAGAGCGCTGGACTAAGGTCCACGGACACTTCGTAAAGTATCCGGAAATAAAGAAGGTCCTTGCAAAGGGTGAGACCAAATCAAGCGTAGTGCTCAAGAACGGCAGACAGGTAGACCTCAGAACCGTTGAAGCCCGTAGCTGGGGAGCAGCGCTCCAATACTTTACGGGCTCAAAACAGCACAACATAAGGGTCAGGGACATAGCCAAGGAAAAGGGACTGAAGATTAACGAGTATGGGGTTTTTAAGGCGGAGACGGGAGAGAGGCTCGGAGGGGAGAGTGAGGAGGAGGTTTACGGGCTGGTAGGGATGCAGTGGATACCTCCCGAAATAAGAGAGAACTGGGGAGAGATAGAGCTCGCCCTTGAGGGAAAGGTGCCCAAACTGGTGGAGCTGAAGGACATTAAGGGTGACTTTCATATGCATACCAACTGGAGCGATGGCATGAACCCCCTTGAGGAGGTGGTTGAGTTCGCCTTCAGACTCGGTTACGAGTATATAGTCATAGGCGACCACTCTCAGAGCGCAAGGGTAGCCAACGGTCTTACTCCTGAGCGCTATAAAAAGCAGTGGAAGCTCATAGAAGAGCTTAACCGAGTTTATAACCCGAAGGGTTTTTACATACTCAAGGGATGTGAGGTAGACATACTCCCCGACGGAAGCCTGGACCTTCCTGACGAGCTTCTGGAAGGCTTTGACTTTGTTGTCGCCTCAATTCATATGAGGCTCAATCAGGACAACACATACAGAATACTGAAAGCTATGGAAAACCCCTACGTTAACCTCATAGGGCATCCGACAGGCAAGTCGCCCGGACAGAGGGAGAGCTACCCTCTTGATATGGAAAGGGTTTTAGAGCTCGCCAGGGAAACGGGCACCGCGCTTGAGATAAACACCTTCAGGGTTGACCTGTCTCCGGAGAACATAAGGGAAGCTGTGGAAAGGGGCGTAACGCTGGCCATAGTTACCGATGCCCACTCGGTAAGGCATCTGTCGTATATGAACGTAGGGGTAG
>CAYSNS010000019.1:0-8947 GCA_964432395.1 uncultured Aquifex sp.
AGCTTCCCTGTGAATTTCTTTGACTTCTGTATCGGGAGATAATACAAGAAGATCTACCTTTCTTTCTATACCTTTTAGCTCAAGTCTTGCTAAGAAGGTGAGTTTTTGGTCCAATGTCACCTCTCTTTCGGTCTTGATGAGTATATCTATGTCTCCGCCTTTTCTCTTTGTATCCGTTCTGCTTCCGAAGATGTAAACCTTTGCCCCTTCTCCGAACACCTCCCTTGCGGTTTCTTTTATAGTCTTTATTTCAAAGTCACTCAGACGGACTTTCTTTCTCACGTTTTATAAGCTCCTCCAAGTTAAGGGGTATGTCTTCCCATAGTTCAATTGTGTCGCTGAAGTCCGTTATGAACCATCTTTCTCCTTTTTGAGCTACCATTATCTTTTTGTCTTTTGTGGTTATCCATACCACTTTTTTAACACCTGCATCTAAGAGGTCTTGGGTTTTCTCTATCATGTAGTTCATGAAATCTCCATACTTTCTCAGGTCCGCCTTTGTATCTATTTCTATAACAAGCTCGGGAGGGGTTTTGACATATTTGTTGTCTATTCCCTCCTTCAGTATTTTATCTCTTTCAAACACTGCTATATCAAGGTTTCTCCAGCTTCTGGGTGCGTATCTGAAGCCCGCTTTGTTGGTAGCCACCATGTACCTTTTTAAATCAAGTTTTTCGAGTAATAACTTGACTATCAAGACAACCAAAAACCATTGAATCTTACTACTCCCCATAATCTCCTCCAGTTTCTTTTCTCCCGATATGACCTTGTCGTAGTCCCTGTAGTAGATGGGTTTCCCTTTACGCATCTCGTATATGAGTTCCTTGGGAATGCTTTTCTTCTTTGATTTTTTCTCAAGGATGGTAGCTTTCTCCATAGCTCACCTCACGAGAGCATAACCTAAGCGAAGACAAACTAACCCGCTGACTATTAAGTAATATAACATGCGGAAATCCTTGAGGAATGGGAAATTTCGCCACATGGGTTTATAACATGTCACTCAAGTTTATCTTCTGTTCTAAATTGCAGGGCCTGTGCAACATGATGAGGCCGTATAGTGTCCTCCTGCTCCAGGTCCGCCACAGTTCTGGATACCTTCAGAACTTTAAAGTAGGCCCGTGCGGAGAGCTTTAGATTGTTCACTGCGCTCTTCAACAGCCTCTTAGCCTCGGTACTCATTCTGTTTATACAGAACTTTTCTACCTCCTTGTTGTTCATCCTACCGTTCAGCTTTCCCAATCTTTCCATCTGTATAGAGTAAGCTGTGATGACCCTATTTCTTACTTCCTGTGATGTTTCTCCCTTCGTATTCTTTACGAGCTCATCCCTGTCCACGGGGTCCATCCAAACTTTAAGGTCAATACGGTCCTTTATAGGCTGTGAGACCTTTGAGCTGTAAGCCTTTATCTGTCTAGGAGAACATACACACTCCTTATAAGGGTTGCCGTAGTTTCCACAGGGGCATGGGTTCTGGGCAGTTATGAGGGTAAACTCCGCGGGAAACCTTACCCTGCCCTGTGCCCTTGATATGTTTATGTAGCCATCTTCCAGAGGCTGGCGGAGAACCTCAAGGGCCTTTCTGCTGAACTCAGGTAGTTCATCTAAGAAAAGAACCCCTTTATGTGCCAGAGAAACTTCCCCCGGCCTGGGGACAGAGCCACCTCCTATGAGAGCAACCTCGGAAGCGGTGTGGTGAGGCGAACGAAAGGGCCTGCTCGTTACAAAGCTATCTAATAGCCCCGCTACACTGTAAATCCTATTCACCTCCAAGGCTTCTTCAAAGCTTAGTGGAGGCAGGATGGTCACCACCCTTTTAGCGAGCATGGATTTACCCGAACCCGGTGGTCCTACCATAGACAGGTTATGCGCACCAGCAGCGCATATCTCCAGTGCTTTCTTGGCAAGGCCCTGTCCAATAATGTCGCTCACATCTATGTCATGAGCAGGCTTTGACGAAAGTTCATGATGGGCCATCCGCACAGGCTCAAGTTCTCTCGCACCGTTGATAAACTCTACAACTTCCCTTAGACTGCGTGCTCCGAACACCTTTGCCCCCTCAACGACAGCACCCTCAGTGGAGTTTTCCACCGGAAGGATAAAGCTCTCATAACCTTCTGAATACAGTGTTGCTACTATGGGTAGCACCCCGCTTACCTTTCTCAACTCACCGTTCAGAGAAAGCTCCCCCATAAGGACGAATTTGCTCAACCTATCCGTGTTAACCACACCTCCGAGGGCGAGAAGACCTATCGCTATGGGAAGGTCGTATAGGGTTCCCTGCTTTTTCAGGTGGGAAGGTGAAAGATTGACTGTAATACGCTTCTGAGGAAAGCTATAGCCGGAGTTCTTTATAGCACTCCTTACCCTTTCCTTAGACTCCTTTATTGCGGAGTCGGGCAGACCCACTATGGTGAAGGAGGGAAGCCCGGACGACACATCCACCTCAACCTTAACTTCGTATCCCTCTATGCCCCAGACTCCCCCGCTGAGAACCTTTACGAAACTCACTTTCTGTTCCTGTAAAACTTTATTATCTCACCGGTTTGCGCCTTCAGAGTTAGGTAGCCTTCTGTCCCTTTAATCTTCCAGAAACATTCTCCCGTCCTCTTTGACTGGCTTACCCAGGCTTTGAAAGGTTTCCCCACGTATTCCCGGGCTATTTTAACTGCCCTTTCCATATCTATAGCGTCCCTTATACAGTCGTAGTAAGAGCCCGCAAAGCCTACATTTATAATCATAACAATCATAATGATTAACACATCTAACCCTCCAACTCTATTCTAAGATAAGTTTACTCTCCGCACCTTATAACCTTTGCTACAAAAGGCACTACACCGTCTGCGAGCATTCCCAGCTTCTTGGCAGCGGAGTAAGACAGGTCTAAGTGTCTTCCTCTGACAAAGGGGCCCCTGTCGATAACCTTTACCCTTACGCTCCTGCCGTTCTTCAAGTTCTTAACCAGTAAGAGTGTGCCAAATGGCAGGGTTCTGTGCGCAGCCACGGGCTCGTACATGTTAAAACGCCTGCCGGAAGCGGTCCTCCTGCCGTGGAACTTGGGACCATACCAGGAGGCGTATCCCCTTATGTATTTTGGACATCTTCCTACGCCGTTTTCCCCACACCTTAGAACCCTCACCTGTGCAAGAAACCTGTTGCCTTTGCTCATGAACCTTTTGTATTTCCTGGGTATACACAGACCTTTTACCCTTGAGCTTTTACGAACAGGGAGTGTCAAGCTCTTACCCGTTTCGAGACTCTTTATCCTGACCTTGCTAAGGTGCTGTATCCTGTCCGAGTAAGCATACTTGGTAGGACAGTAGCCAACAACCATACTGACCTTTTTTGGACATGGCGCGCTAAGGTGTCCACGGTGGGTATGCCTTGTATGATGAGGTAAGGGAGAGCAGGCAATCAGGTAAATAAATGCGCTGAAGAGGGCAAGCTTTCCCACAACACTTTTTTCCCAAATCATACCCTTTCCGTAAAGAAGTCAGCTACCGCGGACGCAGCTATCGCATCGGGTTTAAGGACAGGCTTTAGGCCTTGCGCTATTACGTAACCTACCGCTTCCTTCACTATGGTGCTGGACCTATGGTCGGGATTAGGGTTTATATCAAGGTGGACTTCAAAGGGTCTGTTGCCTACCACGTCCGCTATCATCAGGGCAGTTAGGACCGCTCTGTTTACCTCTTCCATAAGCCTCTGTCTTATCGAGTTTATGCGCCTGACTTTATCCACTTGCCAGAATATTTTAGCTCCGTTGTTGGAGTTTATGTGCACCACCACCACCGTGACAAATACCGTCTTTTCCCTAAATTGACGTGAATCGCATCCTACATAAACCGCACTCTTTTCGGAAGAACTCTTTATGAACTCCCTTACCTCGTCTATGCGCTCAAACGAGGGCATGGGAACCCTACGGGTTAAAATCCACGTCCTTATACCAGCTGGGCTTGAACATTACCCAGTATTTCATATTTTCCGGACTTCTTGAGTAACAGACCTCACACAGAAGACCCCTCTGAGTTAGTTTTGAGTTGTCGTCACAGCACTCGCTCAGGTTCCAGAACTCGTAGTTATCGTGGAAAACGAGGCTACCGCACTGTATGCACTCGTAAAGCTCACAACCCTTGCTTCGGAGAAACTCTTCAAGCTCTTGGTCCTCGGGAAGCTCTTCAAGCTCAAATACGTTCTTTAAAAACTCCCTCTGCCTTTGGGAAAGCTCACCTATACGCATGGGTTAATTATAACCAAAGCCCATACTCGGGCTTCTCGTGACAACCTCGGGTTAATCTATTAAATATGCTCTCGCTTAATGTAAAACCTCCTTACGATGAGTCCGCGGAGAGGTCGGTCTTAGGGGCTATGCTCGCAGACCCAGACAGCATACAGACCGTTCTCGAGTATCTGAGGGAAGAGGATTTCTACCTGGAAGAGCACAGGCTCCTTTTCAGGACCGTGGTCAAGCTTTGGCAGGAACATGGAAACGACTGGGATGAGGTAGTCCTCAGAGACCATATAAAAAAGGAAGGTCTGGAGGAGAGGTTACCCTTTGACTGGATACTGGGTATCTACGAAGAAGCGGCACCGCTGAACACACTCGAAACTGCCTGCAAGATAGTTAAGGAGAAAGCAGGACTCAGGGCAATTCTTGAACTGTCTATGGAGCTGATAAAGGACGTAAAGGAGCTTCAGGACTTTAACTCCGTCATAGAAATAGCCCAGTCCAAGATTTTTGAGATATCCGAGAAGGCAACGGTAACTCACTACTACCATGTCAAGGACATAGCTCAAGAAGTTGTTCGTATGATAGACAACTTCCGCAAGACAGACAGGCTCGTGACGGGTCTCTCTACGGGGTTCACCGAGCTTGATATGATGACCACAGGGTTTCACGATACAGACCTGGTAGTCCTCGCCGCAAGGCCGGGGATGGGAAAGACCTCCTTTATGCTCAGTCTTATAACTCATGTCGCCTTCCACGAAGAGAAGCCTGTAGCAGTCTTCTCTCTGGAAATGAGCAAGGAACAGCTCGTTATGAGGCTCTTGTCCAGCATGGCTGAGGTGCCCCTTCAGAACCTAAGGTCGGGATTCATAACGGACGAAGAGAGGGAAAGGCTCCTGTCTTCCGCTCTTGAACTCTCGAAGGCGGAGATATACATAGACGACACACCTGCTCTTACTACCACGGAGCTCAGAATAAAAGCCCGTAAACTTAAAAAAGAAAGAGGAATAGGATTTGTGGCTATAGACTACCTTCAGATGCTTCGCTCACCATCCAGGAAGTCCTCACGCCAGGAAGAGGTAGCGGAGATTTCCAGAAATCTGAAGGCGCTTGCTAAAGAGCTCTCTATACCCGTTCTTGCCCTTGCCCAGCTCTCCCGTCAGGTTGAACACAGGAGCGATAAGAGGCCCCAGCTTGCGGACCTCAGAGAATCGGGACAGATAGAGCAGGATGCGGACATCATAATATTCCTCCACAGACCCGAATACTACAAGAAGAATCCCGCCCCGGAGGAAAAGGGTATAGCGGAGATAATCGTTGCTAAACAAAGACAGGGCCCCACAGGAGAGGTAAAGGTAGCCTTCATAAAGGAGTTTGCCAAGTTTGCTTCCTTAGCAACGCCTATAGGAGATTCTACGGAAGAAGAGATGTTTGAAGAGGAAGGTTTTCCTGAAGAGGACTACGACCTTGATTTTTAAACTCCCGAGGGATAAAATTTAATTCCGCATCCGGGGTAGCTCAGCTGGCAGAGCGGGTGGCTGTTAACCACCTGGTCGGGGGTTCGAATCCCTCCCCCGGAGCCACAAAAATGGATTACTTTAAGAAGCTTACCAAGCTCAGGGACCACCTGCAGGACCTCACCTTTGAGGAAGCCCTCATAGCCACACAAGAACTCTTAGAAGGCAAGCTATCTCCTGTAAAAAGCTCCGCTTTTCTGACCGCTATGAGAATAAAAGGCGAAACTCCCCAGGAACTTGCGGGTATGCTGGAAGCCATGCGCAGGAGGATAAAAC
The DNA here is from genome assembly GCA_964432395.1 of uncultured Aquifex sp. Lineage (GTDB taxonomy): Bacteria > Aquificota > Aquificia > Aquificales > Aquificaceae > Hydrogenivirga. The sequence continues at coordinate 6,019 of CAYSNS010000019.1, forward strand.
CTCTACCCTCTCGGGGGTCCGCTCTGGACCTGTCTCTTAACTACGATGGTAAAGTCAAGAGCATCTATATACTGCCGTCCGCAGTCCTGATAGCCAACGCCTGTGAACTCAGAATAACCTACCACTATGCGGACAAAGTTCCCGCCAAGGAAGGCGTTACCCTGCACGACGTCTTTGAAGGTCTCGGATACAAATATGTTGATAAGAACTTTTTTGTCACATCCCATCAAAAAGAGTTCGCTCCCGAACTTTACAAGCTTATGCCTCTTAGGAGGGAGTTGGGGTTTAGAACCTCGCTGAACGTAGTAGAAAAGCTACTCAATCCTTTCGGTGCAAACAGCGTAATAACCTCCGTCTTCCACAAACCTTACTTTGAGAAACTCTCCTCTCTGTGCGAATATGCGGGTTTTCAGAGATGGCTCGTGGTAAAAGGGATTGAAGGCGGGATAGAGCCCCTGACCGATAGGCCTACTTTCTTTAAGCTCGGTAGCGGTAGCATTGAGAAGCTGGATACAGGTTCTTTGGGAGTTGAACTGCCCCGAAAGGTAGAGACAAGCTACGTTCTTGAGGACTCTGTAGAGATAAACGAAAAGGTGATTGAGGGCAGGGCAAACGACAAATTTGTAAACTGGGCTCTGCTGTGTGCCTCCTTCTTACTGGTAGGAGCGGGCGCAACAACCTCTATCGGACAGGGATTTAAGCTCGCACGAGCTGGCTACAAGAGACTTCTGGAGAGAACCCGATAAATTGGCACATTTATTGCACTTTCCAACTATAGAATGAGCGAGATATTTGCGGTTGTAAGAAAGGAAAGGTCCTATTTTCTAAAGAAAGCTCTTACGGAAGAAGGGATTCCGTATGTCTCCTGGCTGGTTAAAGGAAGGGGTAAAGAAGGAGGACTAAGGTACAAAGGTCTAATAAGAGAAAAGGTTCTTATGCCCTTCCTACCCAAGGTAGCCTTTTCAATACTTTGTGCGGAAGAGGAAGAGGACAGAGTAATTGGTCTTATTTTGAAAAAAACCCATACGGGTGCTTACGGAGATGGAAAGATTTTTCTCATAAAGGAGGATGAGGAGGAAAGCACTATGAAGATGGTAAAGGCCGTAATAAGGCCAGAGAAGGTGTATGAGGTAATCAAAGCGCTTGAGAAGAAAGGCCTGAAAGCCATGACCATGTGGGACGTGGTAGGCAGGGGAAAAGAGGGAGGTGTCCAGGTGGGAGAAACGCCCTACGATGAGCTGGCAAAGACGATGCTGATGGTTGCGGTTCAAGATGAAGACCTGCAGAAAGCTGTAGACACGATAACGAAGACCGCAAGGACGGGGGCCTACGGAGACGGAAAGATATTCGTTTGCAATATATCGCAGGTGTGGACCATAAGGACCAAGGAGAAGGGGCTATAAAAATGTTTGGGGAAGTTCTCTCAGCTGTTAAGAGGGGAAACTGGAAGGCTCTCTTTGCAAGCTTTATATACTTTGACCACTCCTTCAGCATATGGCTCCTGCTGGGTGCACTCGGGCCCTTCATAGCGGAAGAGCTCGGGCTTTCGGGTGCTCAGAAGGGTTTTATGGTCGCCATACCTGTCATATCCGCAGCGATACTGCGTATAAACTTCGGGCATATCTTCCAGTATATAAACGGCAAATACATAGCCATCATGGGTATTTTCCTCTCTCTTGTTCCCCATGCCTACATAGCCCTGCGGGGGTTTGAGGTAAGTTACGAAGACCTCCTGTGGATGGGTGTGTTTCTGGGAGTTGCGGGTGCCAGCTTTGCCATAGCCTTGCCTATGGCGGGTAGCAATTATCCGAAAGAGGTCCAGGGTCTGGTTCTGGGACTTGCCGCTGCAGGCAACATAGGTGCGGTCCTTGACGGAATACTCTTCCCGCCGATAGCCAAGAAGATTGGCTGGGAGCACACCTTCGTGCTCTCATCGGTGTTACTGCTTATCGCCCTGGTGTTCGTCGTCCTCTGGGCTAAGGACAATACAGAAAAGAGCAGTGGAAACAGGCTATATCCCGTTGTTGCCTTCTTTCTTACCGTAGGCTTTATGTGTCTTATATCGGTAGGCTTTTACAAAGGCTGGTTCGGTATAGAGGGAAACGCGGGTAAGCTTATGATTCCCATACTGGGAGCGGGCTTTGCGATTCTACTTATGCCTGTGGCGTTCAAGAAGGTATTCCTTGAGAGGGATACATGGGTTCTCATGCTTGCTTACTCTGTCACCTTCGGGGGCTTTGTAGGCATGTCCTCCTACATAGCGATGCTTCTAAGAGACGTCTACAGCGTTTCCAAAATAGAGGCGGGCATACTCATGTCCCTCTTTGCTTTTACAGGAGCCATGATAAGACCCCTCGGAGGTCACATAGCGGACAAGGTGAGCGGAGCGACCGCTCTTTTATACTTTTTGGGAGGCATAGCCTTAGTTAACCTCCTCTTCTCCTTCTTCGTGCCTCCCCTTGTTATAGGTGTGCTTATGTTCCTCGCCCTTTACGTGTTCTACGGTCTGGGTAACGGGGCGGTATTTCAGCTTGTGCCCCACCGCTGGCCCTACCAGACCGGACTTATGACCGGCATAATCGGTGCAGCGGGAGGGATAGGAGGCTTCTACCTGCCTACGGTAAACGGTATAGTTTATGAAACTACCGGTAAATACAGCCTTGCCTTTGCTCTGTTTGGGGGGATAGCCCTCTTTTGCCTCGTTGTAGTTAAGCTCCTGCACGCCAAGTGGATGGAATGGGCACACGTCAGATACGACTACGAAAAGGAAAAGCTTGTAGGTATTGACCCCAAGAGCGGTAGGGTAATAATGGAGATAGCAGGGTAAAATAGATAAGAACTCGCAGAGCGGAGGGAAAGGATGAAACTCCAGATAGACAGGCAAGAGCTTGAGGAAGCTCTCAAGAAAGCTAAAGAAGCTACCGAAAAG
>CAYSNS010000020.1:0-8929 GCA_964432395.1 uncultured Aquifex sp.
GGTTATCTCTTCGTAGATTTCGTTCTTGGGATAGAGAGGCTTACCGAATACAACCTCTATCTTGTGGGGTTTTGGAAAAGAGTCGTGAATAGACCAGGACTCGTAGGCTCCTATTATAGCTGTAGGGACAAGAGGGACATTCAGCTCTTTACTCAGTATGGCTACACCCTTTTTGAACTCCATAAGGTTTCCATCTCTGGTTCTGGCACCCTCGGGAAATATAACCGCAACCTTACCCGCTTTCAGGACACCTGCCACCTTCCGCAAAGAATCCTTTAAGTTCCTGTTTATGTCCACCGTTATAACGTGTGCAAGTCTGCCAAACAGAGAAGCTACCGGATTTCTAAAGTAGCTTTCTTCTCCCAAAAAGTAAGTATCCTTAGCTACCGATGGAGGAAGAACAGAAGCTATAACGAAGGCGTCAAGATAGCTTGCGTGATTGGGAGTTACTATAAAAGGCTTGTCGGGCAGGTTTTCAAGTCCTTGCACTTCCAAGCGGTTGTATAGCCTAAGCAGTCCGTAGAGTAGCCTTCTGCCTGTTTCAAAGACAGGTGTGTAACTCGGCGGAGAGTAAGGCGGTGTGTCTGAAAGTATCTTTTTCCAATCTATCTCGGAGGTCTGTATCCTTTCTTTTCTGTTTTTGACAAGTTCTATAAGCTCACGGACAGTGCTGTGTTTGGATAGCTCTTCCTCCGTCGCTCTAAAACCGAACGTGTGTTCTATGAAACTGAGGAGTTCAACCTTGCCCAGCGAGTCCAGTCCCAGGTCAAGCTCTATATGGTGCGAGGGCAGAACCCTGAGCTTGGTTTCCTTCTCAAGGAACTCCTTAATTATCCTTCCTTCCTCGGAATTAAATATACTAAGGTCTTCCTCCCGCTTTTCCTCCCTGCCCGCTTTCTCGTATAGGTAGGGTAGTTTAAATCTCCTGAGTTTCCCCAACCTTGTTTTGGGAAGTTCGTTGTCCACTATCTTGAAGCCTACGATTCTTTTCCAGTCGGGAAGCTTTCTGTTAACTACATCTATGACGTTCCACTTTATGGTTTCCTCAAGGTTAAGGATACCCTTCTCTCTTACCTTTTTGAGGTCTGGATATATGAGTGCGTGGAGCTTTCCCCTCAGTTCCAGAACTCCCACTTCCTTTACAAGGTCCGTCTGGTTGAGTATGAGGCTCTCTATCTCTTCAGGATTTACGTTCTTACCGGTTCCGAGAACTATTATTTCTTTCTTCCTGCCTTTTATGTATAGGTATCCCTCCTCGTCCATCTCCCCCAGGTCACCTGTGTGTAGCCACCCGTTCTTTATTACCTCTTGGGTCTCTCTCGGTCTGTTCCAGTAACCTTTCATCACGTTCGGACCCTTGACAAGGACCTCACCCTCTTTCGAGAGCCTTACCTGAACTCCCTTTATGGGAACTCCTACAGAACCCATTTTGAGTTTGTCAGGTGGATTGAAGGTAACTATGGGAGACGTTTCGGTAAGCCCATAGCCCTCTACAATCCTAAAACCGAGGACAGTCAGGTCCCTCATTACCTGCGGGTCAAGCTTGGCCCCACCGCTCACCATGAACTTTATGTTTCCTCCGAAGGCTTGGTGCACCTTTGAGAAGAGCTTTCTCCTCAGAGCTTGGGATTCTATTCTCTCCATAAGTCTAAACATGAGCCTCGCTACAGGATTTTTGCTCACATTCTCCATTATCCTTTTGTGGAATAGGGTATACAGCCTGGGAACACCCACCATAACCGATATACGGTATGTCTGAAGTTTGCTCAGGATGTCCTCCGGAGTAAGCTCATCCAGAAATACGACGGTAGCACCTATACTCAGAGGAACCAGAACGGTAACCATGAGAGGATAGGAGTGATGGAAAGGAAGTATGGCCAGCGTGGAGTCTTCCTTTGTGGCTATATGCGTTTGTGCGACTCCGTCTATATTAGACATGAGATTCTTAAATGTCAGCATTACCCCTTTGGGGTTCCCCGTTGTTCCCGAAGTGTATAGTAGCAGGGCGATGTCCTCTTCTTCCCGGTGAACGAAGGCATCGGTAGGCTTGGGAAGTGTAAGCGTATCAAAGTTCAGGACCTCTATCCTGCTATTCACTTCCTCTAAGGCTTTCTCCAAGTTTTCCCGGGTTTGGTTTGAACAAAAGGCCAACTTAGGTTTTGCATCCTGGGCTATGTAGGCTATCTCCTCGGGAGTGGACATAAAGTCTACGGGGACTGCGATTGAACCCTTTCTCCATACCGCATACAGGGCGTATATCCATTCGGGTCTGTTCTCGGAGATTATCAACACCCTATCGTCCGGAAGTGTATCGAGAAGGTTTGCAAAAGAGCCTACACTTTCTATAAGCTCCGAGTAAGTTATCCTCCTCCCACCGTGTATGAGTGCTGTCTTCTTAAAGTCCTTTAACACTATCATTATCTTTAAGATACATGAAGTTCCTCTTGGAAGGGAATCTGTATAGACTTGCCAAGTGGCTCCGCTTTATGGGACACGATGTGAAACTCCTTAAGAAGGCTATAAGTATCGGGGAGCTTATGGAAAACGGGGATAGAGTTTTCTTAACCACCTCCCGCAGGTGGGAAAAGACTCTGAAAAACTTAGGTATCAAATATGTAGTTGTTCCCCGCCACGACTGGGAAACTCAGCTATGGGTTGTCATAAAGGCCCTCTCACTAAATCCGGAGCTGAAGCTCAATCTCTGTGCTTACTGCGGGAGCGAGCTGAAACCTGTAAGTAGGGAAATGGTAAGAGATAAAGTCCCTCAGAAGGCCTACCTGTCCGCTTACGACTTTACCATGTGTCCCGCGTGCGGGGCTGTCTTCTGGAAAGGAACCCACTACGAGAGGATGGTTCTTATGCTCAAAAGAGTTCTCACAACTCCGAGATAATTCTCGTTATTTTTTGAGCCCTATCTTTATCGTAGAAAAACACAATGTCTTTACCCTCTCTCCGCACGCAGGTGAAATCCGCAAGCAGTCCGCAGTGAGCGAGGAAGTTCCTCTTGAGCGTATCCATGCGTTTGCTGGCCCTCACCTTGTTTTCGAGGTGTATCAGGAACCGGGTTTGGTTACTCTTTAGTTTCTTCTTACATATGTTTTCCTTATTTGTAAGTTCTCTCTCAAGAAAGGTCTCGTTCACATACAGGCCGTATTTCCTATATAGACCGAGGAACTTTTTGAGGTCATTCAGCGACATACTATCGGATGCTTTTATACCCTCAGTCTCAAGCTGATAGCTTATGTTGGCTCCCAGCATGAGCATAAACATAACATCCCTTACACTTTTGAAATCAAGCTCTGGAACCATGGGGCCGAAACTATAGCCCTGGGCATTCTTACTTAGCTTAAGAGCTGTAGCCTTTTCCATAAGGCTTTCGTCTATATATCTGAGAAGTCCTATAAACTCTCCCCATGCGGGGAGCTCTGCCAGCAGTGTAAGCCCGAGAGGCAGGTTATAGTTGAGGATGTTGAAGAGCAACAGGCTCTGCCTAAGAGCGGAGTATAGCCTGTCCGACTCTAATACGGTCCCGAGCTTTTTTACGTGTTCTTTTATATCCTTAACGCTCAAGGGATTTTGAAAGAAAGCTTTCTTTTTGACTTCTTCCCTTGTGTAGCTCTTCTCCTCGCTCGTATCCGCTCCTATGACTGGTTCCGCTTCTATGACGAAGAACTTGTGTCCTGTCTTCCTGCCAAGGTAGAAAAAACCCGAGAGCACGCTTGCGCTGTAGAAAGCATCTATGGCTTCGGTGACCAGAGCGTTCAAGCCCGTGGATAGGTCAAGTATAAACTCTGTATCCTGGGCATCTATATGTTCCAGAACGTCCCGTGCAAAGAGCAAGAGGAAAGCCAACTTCCTGTAGGAGGATTCCGCCCTGTAGCTTACCTTAAAGTCCCTGGAGGCATACCTGCCTATTGATGGGACTATCTCCACCTTTGCCTTTTCCAGCTGTGTAGCCTCTCTAAAGGCTCTGTCCTTCTCTTGAAGTTGTAGCAAGAGCTCATCCTCAAGCTCCTCGAGCCTGTCTGTTACTTTGGACTCTTCACATTTTCTGAGCTCGGAGATAAGTTCTTGGTCAACGTCCGCCTTTTCAAGGAACTCAATAAGCTTTCTTAAATTCCCCTTGAGATTGTTCTTAAAGCTTAAAAATTTGTTCCTGTGATAATTGAGCAGGTCTTCCTTAAAGAGAGCCTTGAGCTTGTCTATGCACGATAGCTCCTCGATGCTGGATACATACCTGGTAAAGATACTGTGAGGCACGAGAAACCTTATCTCAAAGTCCTGAGCCTTTTCCTTTAGCTCACTTGCATAGGCTAGTATGGGTAGAGAGTATGTGTAGCTTTTTCTCCAGCTGTGCCTGTGCCAGATTACGGGGTTATATTGTTTTGACAAGAGGTTTCCCACAAGCGTGTAGAGGATCTTCATAGCACAGCCCGAGGTTAGCTGTCTTTCCGTTCTATGGCAACCTCTCCGCTCATACCTATCCGGAGCAGTTCCTTTTTCCCCTCTAATATCCTAACCTTTACCGGGATTCTCTGAGCTACCTTTGTAAACTCACCCGCGGTTATGTCCCTTGGAATTAGGGCGAACTTACTTGCGGTCGCCCTGTTTATCTCTTCAACCTCACCGATAAACTCCTCATCGGGATAAGCATCTATCTTTATAAATACCCTGTTTCCCCGCTTTATCCCTTTTAGCTTTGTTTCCTCAAGGAGAACGAGGATGTATACGTCCCTCGGGTCATACAGCGCATATATGAACTGTCCCTGTCTTACTATCTCTCCTTCTGTTACAAAGCGCTTCACAACGTATCCCTCAACCGGGCTCCTGAGAATGGTCTCCGTAAGGAGGTTTTGCATGTCCCGCCTTTTGCTTTCCAAGGCCTTCTTCTTTTCTAAAAGAGCCTGAACCCTTTTGTCTATCTCTTCGATCTGTCTGAGCTTTGCCTCCAGAACCCTGTTCCTTTGCAGGATAGCTTCCTTTCCCTTCTCAAGGGCTTTTATCTCCTTCAGGAGGGTGGAAAGCTCCGTCTCTACCTTCTCAAGCTCCCTCTTGGGTATAACACCTTTCAGATACAGATTTGAAAGCCTATCCTTGTCCCTTCTCAACTGCTGTGCTCTGACTTTCAAGGCATCAAGTTTGCTCTCTGTAGAAAGAGCCCTTAGACGGACCAGCTTCATACTCTGTAGAATCTCCTCTTTGAGAGCTTTTTTCTTTATCTGGAGAGCTTCTATCTCTCTTTCAAGGCTACTTATGTTGCCGTTTAGCTCCTCAAGTTTGAGCTTATAATCTTTGTCCTCAAGCTTTGCCAGAGGCTCTCCCGACCTGACGTAGTCACCCTCTTTTTTAAAGAGCTTCTCTACCCTACCTTGGACTCTCTTGAAGGACACCTTCACGAGACTGTCGGTTTCTACAAAAACCGCGTTGGTTATGGCGTGTGTGAGCCTGTAGTGAACCCATCTGGCCCCAAGGACCGCAAAGAGCAAGATAAGTATAAGGATAACCGCTACGCCTACCCTCTTACTCATAACCCGTTACCTCTCGGAGTTTGAACTCCGTCAAAAGGAGCTCATACTCAGCCACTTTCAGGAGATTTTGAGCGGTGATTAGGTAAGTCTGGGCGTCGAGAACGTCGGTGTTGGTGCCTATCCCCGCTCTGTACTTCTCCTGAGCCATCTTCAGGTTTTCTCTTGCGTCCTCCAGCTGAACCCGAGCCAGGTCTATCCTTTCCCTTAGGGTGTGGGCCTCCTCAAGTAGGTTCTCCAGCCGAAGCCTGAGCTGATTTAAAGAGTCCCTGTAGCGTTCAATCGCTTTCTTTTTCTCAATTTCCGAGATCTCCAGGGCCCTGAACCTTCTCATACCGCTGAAGATGTTCCACCTAAAAGTGAAGCTTATAAGGTATCTGTTCTTAGGAAAAAAGTCCGACTCTTCTGTTCTCTGATAGTAAGCTTCAAGGACCGCAACAGGATAGAAGGCGGACAGAGCAAGCTCTCTCTTCATACCCGAGAGCTTTATGTTTTTCCGCAGAAGATGAAGAAGGGGGTTTTTGTCCTCCATAGCCCTGAGAAGCTCCTCCCGCTTACGGTTGACAAGGAGCAAATATCCTTGGGGATTTACTGGTTCTACATTTACCACCTTGTGGGATATGAGGTAAGAAAGGTAGTTAAGGGATTTTCTGTATTGAGCCTTTGCCCTTGAGAGCCTTTCTTTAACCTCGTGGAGCTTAACCTTCGTTTCGAGGACATCTTTCAGAGGCACAATGCCTTCCTTATACAGTTCTTTGACGTTACTGAGGTGTGCGCTTACCAGCTCAAGGTGTTTCTCTTCTGTTTCTACAAGAGCTTTCGCCTTAAGAGCGTTGATATAAGCTTCTCTGACCTTTATGAGGGTCCTGCTCCGTTCCAACCTCAAAGCGAGATTCTGGACCCGTTCCTTTTCCTTGAATAGGTTATACTCCCTTATAGTTCTTAGGTTCACAAGCTCCTGCAAAAGCTGTAGGGTGAACTTGGGATAGCTTCCCTTCTGAAAGATAAACTCCTGGGGAGGTAAAGAGCCGAGCCCTAAGAAAAAGCTCTGCTTCTTTGCAAGATTAAAGGAAAGCTCCGCATTTATCACAGGCATGAACTTACCCAGTCTCTCGAGCCTTTCCTTACGCGCTCTTTCCAGCTCAAGCTTCTGAATACGGATAGAACCGTGCCTCTCAAGAGCCATTTCCTGAGCCTCTTTTAGGGATATACCGAAGGAAAGGGTAAACAGGCTCAGCAGAATACACCAAGCTCTTTTAAGACCTTTTGCCATAGTGCCCTTACCTCTACCTTTCTCAGGATGGCCTCTTCCACAAGGTGCCTTGCGGTCCCCATAAGAACATGGGCCTTCAGCTCGGGCTCTTTTACGTTCATAAGACTTAGGGCGTAAGTGCTCCTGTCCAGAAAAAGGGCCTTACTTTCCTGGTAGAACTTCTTGAATCTATCACTGGAGCATATAGCCTCAAAGAAGAATATCTTTGCAAGCTCCTTCTCACTTACCATGAGCTCAAAGCTCTTCACGAATACGAGCTCTGCCCCTTCCCGCTTCTTCCCAGCACGGATAAGGTTTACACCTTCCTCCACAAGCCCGAGCATCTCCTCCCTAACGGATTTCAGAAGGCTGAGGAGGAAATCCTCTTTGGTTTTGAAGTAAAGATAGAAGGTTCCATGAGCTACACCTGCACAGGAGGTTATGTCCGATACGCGCGCCCTATAGAATCCCTTTTTGTATATGACCCTCTTGCCCGCCTCCAGTATCTTTTCTCGGGTTGATGACTGACTCATCAGTTAGGTTAATATATCACAGCTCAGTCAACCCATGGTGGAAAACCTTATAATAGTTGCCATGCAAAAGACGAGAGTAGGCTGGAGCATAACCCATCAGGAGTTCACAATAACGGACTATTATTACTTCTCTATACTGCAGAAAGAGGCTGAGAAAGCAAACATAGAGATAGAGGAGGTAGATTCCTGGGAAGCGCTTGGGGAGTATGACACTATAGTTTTTAACTATCCCGAGATACCCTTCACCGAAGAGGAAGCAAAGGACGTTGAGAAGTGGGTGTGGCAGGAGGGGAAGAAGGTAATACTCTTAGGTTACTACAAGAACGAGGACAGCATAGCGGATACGTGCAACACCCTTGCCAGAAGGTTCGGTATGGAGCTGAACTCCGATGAGGTCACCGACGAGAAGAGCAATCACAACGGAGATAAATACTTTGTGGTCACATCAAAGATAAGGAGATACAACAAAAACGACAGGAACGAGGTCAACGTAGAGAATATTTTGCTACCTTGCACCGCTTCCATAAGACCTATTTTGCCAGACACAAAGATAGTGGTTAGAGCGGAAGACAGCGCGGTATCGAACCAGGATAACTATACCCTGCTAATAGCGGAGCAGATAGCTCCTCCTTCGGGCGGATACTTCTGCCTTGCGGGGACATGCGTCTTCTGGGATAACTACTCTATAACGCTCTACGACAACCTCAACTTTTCCCTGAACATGCTGAGACACACACCTCCTCCCAAGGAAATTCCCGGAGCGGGCAGACCGGTCAGATTCGGGCTGTGAGTTTAAACCTCCTTTATCAGGAGAAGTTTGTCTCCCGGGTGGAGCTTGAAGCTCATTTTGGGAAAGTATATATGCCTGGAGCTTCTTAGCACTCCCACGACCCTATAGCCTCTGTGCTCAAACTTTCTTTCCGCATCAAGTATAGTTCCTTCCGCATCCCACTTAACCACTTCTATTTCCGCTCTCTCCACTATATGGTTCAAGAACTCTCCGTAAACCTTCTCCTTAGCAAAATGCGATATTATTGTTCCTACCACTTCCCCGCCTATGATTATGTAGTCCGCTACCCTTCTTCTTTTTATGAGTTTTGCGTTCTCCCTGAGCAGAACCTCAAGGACAAGAACCACCCCACGATTTATGTCCCTTACCTGCATGCCGGTAAGTATCGTCCGCGCATCTATGGAGTCTTCTGTAAAGCCGGGTAGCTTCTCTGCGAGAACTATCACCATATGAGCCTTATCCACTCCCGCATCCAGGAGAACATCCTCCCTGCCAAAATCTCCCTTCTTGTAATGGATACCTTCCTGCACACCTATATCTTGCTGAGTAACAACAACTATATCCTTACCTAATGTTTTCAGGTTCTCTATTATCACCTGGGCGGTTTCGTTCCAACCACAGATAACTATGTGGTTATGCATGTCCTTGAAGCTTATCATACCAAGCTTTACCATTTGAACGTAGTTAAAAAACCCCGCACTTATGGTAGCTATTGACATTGAGAATATGAAAAGTCCACCCGCGCCCAAGAGCATTGCCAGGACCTTCCCTTCGCGGGATAGAGGTGTTATATCCCCGTATCCTACCGTAGTCATGGTTATAACCACAA
>CAYSNS010000021.1:0-3871 GCA_964432395.1 uncultured Aquifex sp.
CGAGGATAGAGCAGATAAAGAAGCAGATACAGGAGACCACCTCCGACTACGACAGGGAGAAGCTCCAGGAGAGACTCGCAAAGCTCTCCGGAGGTGTTGCAGTTATAAGGGTCGGTGCAGCAACCGAAGCGGAGCTGAAAGAGAAAAAGGCAAGGGTTGAGGACGCTGTTCACGCTACCAAGGCTGCGGTTGAAGAGGGAATAGTTCCCGGTGGTGGTGTAGCACTGGTAAGGGCTTCCGAAGACCTCGACAGCGTAGAGACCGATAACGAGGACCAGAAGCTCGGTGTTGAAATAGTCAAGAAGGCATGCAGAACACCTCTCAGGCAGATAGCCTACAACGCGGGATTTGAAGGCTTCGTAGTTCTTGAAAAAGTGATAGAGCTCGGAAAGGAGAAGGGCAAGAACTGGGGCTTCAACGCTGCAACAGGTGAATACGTTAACATGATGGAGAGCGGAGTGATAGACCCCACTAAGGTGGTCAGGACCGCCATAGAGAATGCTGCGTCCGTTGCTGGAACCATGCTCACAGCGGAAGCTCTCATAGCAGACCTCCCCGAGGACAAGAAAAAAGACATGACCCCTACTGACATGCCTGAGCTTGACTAAGAACTTGTGCCCCCCTTTGCGGGGGGTTTTTATTCTTAAATCTCCTTGCTCTGGAAAAGAACTTTGAATTTATCCCCCATACTTATAAGCATCGTCTTAAGACGGGAAAGTCTTTCTATAGCTTCCGGGCTTTCATCGAAGGAAAGGCTCTCTATCTGAGACAGAAAATAGGGTATACTTGCGAGGAAATTCCTCTGAGAGTCAAAGAGCACTGTCTTAAGACCGAAGTCCTTCCCGTATTCCATAAGAGCGGAGAAGTTTACCTGCGCGCTTATATCTATATCTTCTTGAGCATATGGGTCTTCCCTGAGCCTGTGATTTTTATACCCTACTACGGTTCCCTGTGGAAACTTTCCGAGCTCCTCGGAAGTATAGCCGTAGTCTATCAGGAGATGGTAACCCGCAACAAGAGACGAAGCTATCCTGCGGAGCATATCTATGCAATCAAGGCAAACCTCTACCCGGTGGGTTACGTTGCTATAACCCATACGATTCAAAAATTCCTCTATCCTTTGATTGCTGAGGCTCAGCCACACCTCCTCACCGCTGTCGCTTATATACAGCTCCTTACCTTCTTTAACCACATGAACTGGTAGAGTATCAAAGAACTCGTTTGAGAGAACTACACCTTCCATGGGAATGAGTTCATCGACCCATTCCACACGAGGGAAATCCTTTAAAACCTCTTTCTGCTTTTCTACAAGGTAAGGACTGATTTCGTATATCCTGTAGGTTAACCTGCGGAAGAGCTCCTCGTCTTTGTTCCTGTAATAGTTAAGTATGTCCCTTGCCAGCAATCCCCTACCCGCCCCGAGTTCAAGTATGACCGGATTCTTAAACTCCTTGAGCCTATAGTATAAAAAGTCGGCGACTGCCTCTCCGAAGGCTCTATCAAGCTCGGGGGCTGTAAAGAAGTCTCCCCTTCCTCCGAACTTCTCCCGCGAGGATAGGTAATAGCTTTTAACCCTTTCTTCCATGTAGTCCCTGAAACTCTTCATCTACTATCCTCCCATCTCTGACTTCAAGTTTCCTGCGGGTCATCTTAGCAAGGTCGTTGTCGTGCGTTACCATTACTATGGTTTTTCCTTCCGAGTTCAACTTTAAAAGTATATCCATAACCATGGCGGTGTTTTTGGTATCGAGGTTACCTGTAGGTTCGTCCGCAAGGATAAGCTCCGGCCCGTTGGCTAAAGCTCGTGCTATGGCTACCCTCTGCTGTTCTCCTCCCGAGAGCTGATGGGGTCTCCTTGCCTCTTTACCTTTCAAGCCTACTCTCTCAAGCAACTCCAAAGCTTTGCTCTTTGCATCTTCAAAGGCTACACTTGCTTTGAGCATAGGCACCATAACGTTCTCAAGGGCGGTAAACTCAGGAAGAAGGTAGTGAAACTGGAACACAAAACCTATCTTCTTGTTTCTGAGTTTAGAAAGGAGTTCTTCCCGTGAGAAGTCTACCTTCTCGCCTTCAAAAAAAACCTCCCCTTTGGTGGGTCTATCTATAAGCCCCATTATATATAGCAATGAGCTCTTCCCGGAGCCCGAAGCCCCCACTATGCTTAGAAAATCACCTTTGTAAACGTCAAGGTCTATGCCTTTGAGAATTTCCTCACCTTCTATCCTTTTGTAGATTCTCCTCAAAGAGACAATCCGCTCGTGTGGCTCTTTCGGATTCATACTGAGGTTCTTCTTATAATGTTAAGACAGATGTTGCCGGATAACACAGGCTATTTCGGAGAGTTTGGTGGTAGATTCGTTCCCGAAACCCTTATGTATGCCCTGGAGGAGCTTGAAGGCAGTTACTTGAAACTCAGGAGCGACCCCGCTTTTCTTAGAGAGCTGGATGACCTTCTAAGGGAGTATGCGGGTAGACCTACCCCCCTATACTTTGCCAAGAACTTAACGGAGTATGTGGGTGGTGCGAAGATATACCTCAAGAGGGAAGACCTGCTTCATACCGGTGCACATAAGATAAACAATACGCTCGGGCAGGTTCTGCTCACTAAGAGGGTAGGAAAAAGCAGGGTTATAGCGGAAACTGGAGCGGGACAGCACGGAGTTGCCACTGCAACCGCATGCGCCCTTCTGGGCATAGAGTGCACCGTTTACATGGGCGAGGAAGATGCCCAAAGGCAGGAGCTTAATGTATTTAGGATGGAGCTTCTGGGAGCGGAGGTTAGAATAGTAAAGAGCGGAAGCAGGACTCTAAAAGATGCCATAAACGAGGCCCTCAGAGACTGGGTGACGAACGTCAGAACGACACACTACGTCATAGGCTCTGTAGTCGGCCCCCATCCTTTCCCTATGATGGTAAGAGACTTCCAGAGCGTTATAGGAAAGGAAACCAGAGAGCAGATATTGGAAAGGGAGGGAAGGCTTCCAGACATTATAGTTGCATGCGTGGGAGGCGGTTCAAATGCGATAGGTATCTTTTACCCTTTCATAGAAGAAGAGGAGGTTAAGCTGGTAGGTGTAGAGGCGGGTGGTCTGGGTCTCGACACAGGCAAGCACTCCGCATCCCTTACAGGAGGAAGTGTAGGAATCCTCCACGGTATGAAGAGCTACTTTCTGCAGGACGAAGAAGGCCAGATACTACCTACTCACTCCATATCCGCGGGTCTGGACTATCCCGGTGTGGGCCCGGAGCACTCCTGGTTGAAGAGCACTTGCAGGGCTGAATATGTAAGTGCCACCGACGAGGAAGCCTTGGAAGGCTTTAAACTCCTGTCAAGAACCGAGGGTATAATTCCCGCTCTTGAATCCGCACACGCTGTGGCAAAGGGTGTCCAATTGGCGAAGGAAGCAGGCAAAAAGGGGATAGTAGTCATTAACCTATCAGGCAGGGGAGATAAAGATATGTGGCACGTTATGAAGTATCTGAAAGATGAAATTTAGGGACTTCTCTCACTGGAAAAAGAAACTCAGGGATATGTCCCGCACGTACGCGGTGCTCGTTGAGGGAAAGAGAGACCTTCAGGCACTTAGGCGCATGGGGGTAAGCAACATAATACCCTTAGCGGGTAAGAGGGTTGCAGAGATACCCGACCTGTTGGAAGGTAAGTTTGAGGGAGCTATTTTGCTCTACGACCTTGATGCTCACGGAGAGAGGATAAACCGAAAAGTAAAGGAGCTTTTAAGCTCTCAGGGCTTTCATACCTTTGAAGACTTCAGGGAGTTTCTCAGGACAGAAGGTATAATTCATATTGAAGAGCTTTCAGGAAAAAGGCATGGATAAGATAAGGGTCCTCGAGAGAGTGCTCGTCTACGAT
>CAYSNS010000021.1:3881-8875 GCA_964432395.1 uncultured Aquifex sp.
CGATAGGCTTTTACGCTTCAATATAGACCTACTGAACGGTATAAGGATGGAAATAAAAGCGGACATAGAAGAGACAAGGATACTGGAAGGCGCTTTCCTGAACGAAAGTGAGAGTAAGTTTGTCAGGGATTTCCTTCTCCGAATAGAGGGAAAGTTCCTTCCCAAGCTGGAAGAGGTCCTTGATGATATATACGACCAATACGAGGTTTTTAACTTTGATATAACGTTCCTATCATCAATACCGGAAGAAGTAGAAAGGGATATAAACAGGCTTGAACTTGTGAGCACCCTGAACAGTAAGCTTGGGCTCCTGCGGGACATCTTGAGCAATGCCTGTTGGGCGGTTGAGCCTAATAGAAAGCTTGGGGTTATCTTGACACCTTTCAGAGTTTATTGTGAACTTATTAATCATGGTATAGAGTTCAATAAAAAATTTGAAAATATATAAAAGTGGACATAAAATATTATAAATAAATCCATTAGGAGGTATTAAGTATGGCAAGAAAAGGAAGGAGAAGAGGAGGGCCCAGGTATAAGAAGGTGTCCCTCTCTCTACCCAAGAGGCTTTACTTGGTGTTGAGCGGTATAGCCATGGGGGACGAGAAGAAACTCAACAGACTAATCAAGGGGATTCTTGAAGACAAGCTTCAGGAATCTACCGTTGCGGAGCTTGAGATGTATCTGAGAAAGATAGAAGAAGAAGAAAAAGAAGGGGAAACGGCGGCAACGTAGAGCGGGTTTATGCTGTCCCGTAGACTTAGCTCCCTAACTCCATACAAAACGGAAACCACCCCTGCGAGAGTAAAGCTCTCTTCCAACGAGCTCCCCCTTGACCTTCCGGGGGAGCTTAAAGAAAAAGTATCTGAGGAAGTTAAAAAAATTCCTTTCAACAGGTATCCGGACCCGAACTGTAGTGAGCTGAAGGAGGTTATCTCCCAGTTTATGGGAGTGCCTGTAAAAAACATAATGCTGGGGAACGGCTCCGATGAACTCATATACTACCTATCCATAGCGGTAGGTGAGTTCAACAAAAGCGTATACATACCCATTCCCACTTTTCCTATGTATGAGATATCCGCAAGGGTGTTCGGAAGGCCTACTGTGACCGTCCCTCTAACGGAAGATTTTGACATAGACTTGGATACTACGCTCGGTAGCTTTGAAGGGTCTGAACCTTCGTTGGCTTACTACTCCTATCCTAACAACCCGACGGGTAATCTCTTCTCAAGGGAAAAGATACACGCTATAAGGGACAGGGGAGTCTTTACAGTCGTGGACGAAGCTTACTTCCACTACTGCGGTGATACCTTTGCGGAGGACGCTCTGACCAGGAACGATACGGTCGTTCTGAGGACCCTATCCAAGATAGGTCTGGCATCTCTGAGGGTAGGGATACTGATAGGGAGGGAAGATATAATCTCTGAGCTTGAGAAGATAAGGCTACCTTTCAACATCACCTATCCCTCTCAGGTTATAGCGAAGGTGGTTCTGAACGAGGGTAAGCTCTTTATAGACAGTGCGGTAGGCAAGGTTATAGCGGAGAGGGAACGGTTATACAGGGAGCTGAAGGAGATGGAGTGTGTCGAGGTATTTCCCAGCAGGGCTAACTTCTTGCTCTTTAGAACATGCTTTGAGGCGGACGATGTTCACCGAGAACTTATCAAAAGAGGGGTTTTAATAAGGAACATGTCTTACCTTCCCAACTTAAGGGGATGTCTGAGGGTGAGCGTGGGCGGACCACAAGAAAACGATATGTTCTTGGAAGCCCTCGAGTCCGTGCTGAGGTTTCTCAGTTCCCGGTAGCGTTGTCTGAAAAGTCTACGTAGTAGTCTTCATGTATGATGTTCTCTGAGCTTAAACTCTTAAGCTCTACGGGCTGGCATTCACAGGCAAAGTCCGCCTCTTCCCAGCAAGCTCCCTTGAGTTCATCAACCATGCGGAGATAGTCACCCAGGTTGTATATCTCTCCTTTCATCTTCATACGCACCTCCTTATGCACTAAATATAAAGATATATCAATAACTTATATTGTCACGTTAAAATGCGGTTTGAGTTTTTTTAAAACAGCTTTTGGTTATTCAGGTTATAACCTCAACGGTTGAAAAGTCTCCGTGTTTCTTTACCACAATACGCTGGTGGAAGCGTTCCGCCAGGTCCGGTATATGGGATATTATCCCCACCATGCGGTTTATCCTCTGTTTAACGAGCTGGAGTATATCGCTCACCCTTTCACGGGTTTCTTCGTCAAGGGAACCGAAACCCTCGTCTATAAACAGGCTCTCTAAGTGTGCCTGCGAGGAGAGTATATCGCTTATACCCAGCGCTAAGGATAAGCTTGCCAGGAAAGTCTCCCCACCACTTAGGGTTTTGACGCTTCTCTCCTCGCCCTGAGAGTGGTCTACCACTATTAGCTCACCCGAAGGGTCCATATCCAGATGGTAGGTGCGGGTAAAGTCATACAGGTAGTCACTTGCCCTCTCAACAACACGCTTTAGCATAAGGCTGGCAATAAAGTCCTGGAGTCGGTCGCTCCGCAGGTCCTCGCTTATCCTACGGTATACGCTCAGGCTTTTGTCAAGCTCCTCAAGTCTTGTCCACACCTGCTCCTTCCTATTCAGCTGTTCCTTGGCCCTGGATATGGTTGCCTCTAACTCTCCCTCCGACCTCAGTCTCTCATCGTATAGACTCTTAAGCCTTACGTATTCCTTCTCAAGGTCTTCATAAGGGGGAATATCTCCCAGCCATATTAGCTCCTTTTCCATGTCGTCCATGCGTTTGCGCAAGAGCCTTAGCTGTCCGCTGTAGTTTTCTATCTCTTCCTCAAGGACGGATATTTCCTCCCTACTCAGAACACAGCTACGGATACGCTCTAAGTCTCCTACCTCTTCGTAGAGCGGGGCGAGCCTTATATTTACTTCTCTCTTTTCCTCCTCCTTTCTCCTTATAAGAGCCTCGGTCTCTCCGACCTTTGTCTTTACCGCAACGAGCTTTCTTTCCAGTTCTTCCGCATAGCTTTTGACCCTTTCCCTTTTTTTCTCCAAACCCCCTATGTATTCTTCTAAGTCCTTCCTGTGAGTTTCCAATGCCTGGAGCTCTTTTTTCAGCTCCTCTTGAGAGATAAGCTTTCCCGCAAGCTCCTCTACTTTTACCTTTGCTAAGGATAGTTGTTCCTCCTTTGAGCTTATTTCCGCCTTCAAGCGCTCACTTTCAAGGAGAGCTTTTTCTTTCTCCTTAAGGAGGGAGTTGTATCTTTCGCTGTATTTTTGGAGTTTCTCCTGAAGTTCCTTGCTTCTTTGCTTTAGCTTTTCCATGCTTCTGAGCTTTTCCTCGGGATTCGTTCTGAGCAACTCTTCCCAGGGCTCGAGTTTTGAGCGTAGCTGTTCTTCCTCACTGCTTACCAGCGAAAGGGAAGCTTCAATGGAGCTTATCTCTTTTTCAAGGTTAAATAACTTATCCTTCATAGATTCTATTTCCTTCTCAAGCTTATCCAGTTTCGTGAATTCGGGGTAAGGAGCTTTGCCTTTGAAGATGCCCCCGCAGACAGGACACTCATCGCCTTTCTTGAGATGTTTCGCTACGTGGTGCGCATAGAACTTCAACTGTTCTTCCTTAAGCAGGGCTTCTTTATCCTGTATTCTCCTTCTAAGCTCTTTTAGCTCTTCTTTCTTGGTCCTTAGGCTCTTTTCAAGTTCTCTTTTTTTGTTGCTGAGGGCTTTGAGTTTCTTTTCCTCTTCCAAGAGCTTCTTTCTTTTCTCATTTTGCCTTATGAGTCTTTCATACTCCTCTTCATCAAAGTCTATGGATTGGAGCTCTGCCTTAACCTCCTCTAAGAGTTTTTCTCCCTTCAGGAGTCTTTCTTCGCACTCGGAGAGTTTTGCCTCCTTATCCTCTAAGGTCTTTCGCAAGCTTAGAATATCCTCTTCCAGGGCGGAAATCTTATCAAGCTCTTCCTTCGCCATAAGGAGTTTTTCCTTCTTGAGGCTAAGTCTGTTGAGCTCTTCTCTCATCTGAGGTAGCTCCGAGTATTCCTCTTCTATCTTCTGAAGCTCCTCTTTGACGTTCTCCAGCTCACCCTTTAGCTTAAGGCTATCTTTTATAAGCTTTTCTCTTAATAGCCTCAGCTCCCTGAGTTCCTCTGCAAGCCTTTCCGAACGTTCAAGGAAGGGAATGAAGGGAGCAATTTTCTTGGCAAGCTCCAGCTTTCTCTTCTTTTCCTGTATGTCCGCAGATCTATCCTCTAAGGCCTTAATCTCCTCAGATAGAGATTCCCTCTCCCTAAGAAGTTCTTCTTTCTTCTTTGAGAGCTTAAGCTTCTCCTCAAGCTCACCGATAGTACCGGATAGCTTCTTTATATCCTCCTGCACCGAGAGCTTTTGCTCTTCTAACTTCCTTATGCTTTCCTCTGTTATAGACTTTAAGCTTTCAAACTCTCCTTCCAGAGCCTTCTTTTCTCCTTCCATCTCCTTGCAGGCTTCGGAGGCAAGCTGTCGTATCTTCTCAAAGATTTCCAGGTCCAAGAGGTTTATCAGTATCTCCCTTCTCTCTTTGGGAGAGGTCGGCTTTAAAAGTCTGTCAAACTCTCCCTGGGGCAGGAGTATGACCTTTGTAAAGGTCCTGTAGTCCAGACCTGTTATCTTTTCTACCCAGCTCTCCACCTGGTTCTTCTTAAGGTTGAGCCTTTTACCCGCCTCTTCCACACGAACTATATCTTCCTTGGGTTTTTCTCTGAAGAACCTCTCTATCTTGAACTTTTTACCTCTTACGGAGAACTCTAAAGACACCCTCAGCTTTTTACTGCCTTTGGATAGGACCAGAGACGTGGTATTTCTGGAAGAGCCGTATCTGGGCACTTTACCATAGAGTGCGTAGGTTATAGCATCCACTATGCTGGTCTTTCCCGCACCCGTTTTGCCCTGAATTATGAAGAAGCTGAGCTTCTCAAAGTCTATAACCTGGGGTTTTTTATAAACGGTAAAACCCTCAAGCTCAAGGCG
>CAYSNS010000022.1:0-8757 GCA_964432395.1 uncultured Aquifex sp.
GGAGATTCGGTAGTCTATAGGCTTGCCCGAATACTGGCTTTTTAGCTCCCAGAGTGCCCTTGTTTCCCAGTTTTTTACCCTCGGAGATTTGAAGACCTTTCCTCCCCTGCGCCTTATGTATCTGTTAGTCTTAGGGACGGGAATCTGGGATAGCTTAAGAACCAGCATCCTTTGTTCTGACAATGAGGTAAACTATGGCACCGAAGGTAAGGAACAAGGACACGGTGCTCATTATCACCGATATAAGATGCACACGGGTAAACTCAGGAGAGCCTGCAACCTTAAGCGAGTGAGCTTCCGGAAGGACGTAAAAATTAAGGGCAAGAAGTATAAGAAGGTTAACCGCCAGAAGGAAGAGCAAAAACCTGCTCATCCTTGAGGTTATTCCTATCAACAGGGATATACCTACGGTTGCCAGACCTATACCAAAGTAGAGGGGAAAGATTTTTTCCACTATGCCCCCTGCCACGCTCCTTTCGAGGGACTTAAAAAGTTGTGGAGCCACTATGTAGCTGAAGAAGGAACCGAGCCCGAAGTAAAAGGAAAGCAGAAAGACCATAACCTTGTTCAACCTGAAACCTCCCTAACCTTCCTTCTGTCCGCTATAAATACCAGAAGTGTTAGGAATAGGAATAGAGCTATCAGGTAAAACCTGGTTACCCACACCGTCCACATAGTTTCAGACACAACCTTGGGAATATACTCCTTTGCCCAAACTACCAAAAGAACTGTCAAGAATATGGGGGTTATATACCGCATTATGTAGTAATAGAACCTGGGCACCTTTATTATTCCGCCCCTGTTTATCTCTTCCCAGGCTCTTTCTCCCCCGAATATCCACATGAATATGAGCATCTCCAGGAGCCCGAAGAACACAACCCCGATTGTCCCCGCCCAGAAGTCCATCTCGTCTAAGGACTTGTTGAGGAAAATAACGAGGTGCGCACTGAAGAACACTATACCCGCGGTTATGTAAACAGAGTTCTTACGGGACAGACCGAACTCATCCTCAAAGAAGGCTATCAGAGGTTGCATCAGGGCCAGAGAGGATGTCAGGCCAGCAAAAAATAGCAGGAAGAACCACAGAAAGCCCAAAAAGGTCCCAGCAGGCATGTTGGCAAATACCGCGGGAAGGCTTATAAAACCCAGGTTAAAGGCTCCAGACTGGGCGATGGCAACCGCATTGGCAAGCCCGAAGAATGCAACCGCTGCGGGAATAGCTAAGGAACCCCCGAGAACGACCTCCGCTGTCTCGTTCAGCGAAGATGCGGTAAGTCCGCTGAGCGTTATGTCCTGATTCTTTCTTATATAAGAAGCGTAGGTTATTATCGCTCCGAACCCCAGGCTCAGGGTGAAGAATATCTGACCCGATGCGGATATCCAAACGTTGGGGTCCGCAAGCTTAGAGAGGTCGGGCTTCCACAGAAAGTTCAGGCCCTCAAGGGCAGTTCCATTGGGAGTTTCCAAAGTAAACACCCTTACAACGAGCACGACCGCCAAGATAAAGAGCGTAGGCATGGCAAACTTTGCGAAGGCTTCTATACCTCTTGAGATACCTCTGCTGAGAATAAGAACGTTTATCACCATGGTTACGAGAAACACAGCGTAAGCGTATAAGGAAGGGCTTAAGAACGCATCTCCCGTCCCTATGTAGGCTGTAAGAAAGTCCTCAAAGGGCTTCAGGTAAGAGTCCGCGTCCTGCGCATTTGCGGGAACTGAGGGAACAAGCCCCAGAAGGAACTTAATAGCAAAACCGAGGGTCCAGGATTCTATGTATATGTAGTAGATTATCACCACCAGGGGTATCCATAGACCGAACACACCTATTACCTTGGATACGGGATTTCGCCATAGAAGGTAAAAGATAGCGGGTGTTGTTCCGTGTCCGTGGGCACCTCCGTGTCTCCCTATAGCCCACTCTATCCACATGAGGGGAATTCCGATTATGAGAAAGGACACTATGTAAGGAATCATGAAGGCTCCACCGCCGTTCTCCGCAGCCTGAACGGGAAACCGAAGGAAGTTACCCAGACCGACAGCGTTACCTGCCATCGCAAGGATAAGCCCGATGCGGGTAGCCCACCTCTCCCTTTCCTGCACCATTTTGAGAATATTATACTTTCATGCCCATAGCGAACCCGAGCGCAAAACTCCCGCTGAAGGTAACAGTGCTCAGGAAGGTTCTGGCAAAGCTATCCAAAGAGGAGAAGAATCCCAGTGCAAACCTTTCCAGAGCAACCCAGTTAACACTCACTATACCGAGGTCCACGAGCCAGGCAAGGCTTAGTATGTATAGCCCCAGTATAAAAGCCAGCAGTTTAAAGACTCTCTTGAGGGTAAAGCCAGAGAGAAAGCCTATGGCACCTCCGAAGCCAATAGCCTTAAGGGTTTCCGCACCGAGAAGGTTTTCCATTATACTTCCGCACCCTCGAGTATATCTTTGCACCCACAGCTCCTGACCTCTGGGAGTTCCTCTACAAGCTGTGTGACTATTCCTTTTATCTGCTCTTCCTTGCGGGACATAAGCTCCAGCACCTCATCGCTCGTAAGCCTGTGGTCGGAGATTCCCGCTGCGGGATTTGTAACTACACACAGGGAGGTGTAACACATGGTAAGCTCCCTTGCAAGAACCACCTCGGGATAGCCAGTCATACCCACCACATCCGCACCCAGAAGGGAGAGCATTCTTATCTCAGCTGTGGTTTCAAAACGCGGTCCTTCGGTGCATGCATACACACCCCCATCGTGAAATCTGAGCCCTTTTCTGTCAAGGATAGAGACAAGAAGGTTTCTAATTTCGGGACAGTAAGGCTCTGAGACATCTATGTGAGCCACCTTTTTATCCTTTATAAGCTTTGCTACTTTGTCCTTTCCATCAACTTCGGGTGAGAACTTCCCTTCGTAGTAGGTCGAAGGCCTGCCTTTGGTAAAGTCAAGGAAGGAACTAACAAGGACGAAGTCCCCGGGTCTGAGAAGGGTATTTATGCCTCCGACCGCGGACAGCGCAAGCACCCTATCAACTCCCAGCTCCCGGAAAGCCCAGAGGTTAGCCCTGTAGGGAACAAGATGGGGAGGATAGGAGTGCCCCGCGCCATGCCTTGCAAGGAAGGCAATAGTCTTACCTTTTAGCTCCCCAACCAGTATGGGGGAGGAAGGCCTGCCGAAGGGTGTTTCGGGATAAAATTCGTCCTTTATAGTTACACCTTCTAAGTCGTATAGACCGCTACCGCCTATTACCCCGAGCATAGAAATATCTTATTAAACCCCTACGAGGTCTTCCGCTTTAACCATCTCCTCGGGGTGGGCTATCCTACCCAGAACTGCGCTCGCTGCTACCACTGCAGGGTTTGCAAGGTAGGACTCGGACTTAGGATGTCCCATCCTTCCGGGGAAGTTCCTGTTGGAGGTTGATATGCACCTCTCTCCTTCCGCCAGGACACCCATATGCCCGCCGAGGCAGGGCCCACAGGTAGAAGTGGACACAACACATCCCGCTTCCATGAATATGTCTATGAGGCCCTCCTTCATAGCTTGCATGTAAACGTTCTTTGATGCGGGAATAACGATACATCTCACATAGGGATGAACTTTCTTACCCTGCTTCAGAGCGGACTCAAAGACCTTTGCAGCAACTCTGAGGTCTTCTATCCTTCCGTTTGTGCAGGAGCCTATGAAAGCCTGGTCAATATTTATGTGGGTGGACTCACTTACAGGATGAACGTTTGAAGGCAGGTAGGGCCATGCAACGAGAGGCTCTATCTTACCCGCATCCCACTCGTAAACAGAGTGATACTGAGCGTCTGGGTCGCTCTCGTAAATTTTCCACTCCTTCTGGGCTCTTTCTTTCACATACTCTATGGTCTTCTCGTCGGGGGCTATTATCCCGCTCTTTCCTCCCGCCTCTATAGCCATGTTGGTTATAGTTAGTCTCTGTTCAATGGAGAGCTCCCTTATCGCCTCTCCCTCAAACTCCATAGCCCTGTAGAGGGCTCCGTCAACCCCTATCTGACCTATGGTGTGAAGGATTAAGTCCTTACCGCTCACCCAGGGCTGAAGCTTTCCGTAAAAGATGAACTTCATGGACTCGGGAACCCTGAGCCATATCTCCCCCGTCGCCATGGCGTAGGCTATGTCAGTGGAACCCACACCCGTAGCAAAAGCTCCTATGCCCCCGTAGGTGCAGGTGTGAGAGTCCGCACCCACCACGAGGTCTCCCGGAACCACTATCCCCCTCTCGGGTAGTATGGTGTGCTCTATGCCTTCTCCCTCTTCAAAGAAATACTTTATGTTGTGCTTCTTTGCAAAGTCCCTCACAAGCTTTGCCTGCTCGGCGGACTTTATGTCCTTTGCGGGGACAAAGTGAGAGAGAACGAGGGCAATCCTGTTGGGGTCAAAGACCTTGTCTATACCGTATTTCTCAAGAATTTTTATGGCAAGGGGTGCGGTTACGTCATTTGCCATAGCAAGGTCAATCTTTGCAGTTATCAAGTCTCCCGCTCTAACCTCTTTCTTTCCCGCATGGTCTGCGAGAATCTTCTCCGTAATGGTCATTCCCATCATACAACCTCCTTCTCTTCTTCCTTTTGTTTTTCTTCAGAAGACGTGTCAAAGGTTTTAGAGTCATCTTTCTTACATCCGGTTTTTACCTCAACGCCGTAGAGTTTAAGAACCTCTACAAACTCCTCACAGCTTATGGACTCTTTTTCTAAGAGCTTTTTAACGACCGCTTTCAGCGGTTCTTTGTGAGATTCTATAGTGCTCTTCGCAATTTCGTAAGCCTCCGTGAGTATCTTCTTCACCTCTTCGTCTATCTCCTTGAGAAGCTCGGGGCTTGTATCTATGCTGTTGGAAACACCTCCGAGGAATGGGTTGTTGACCCTCTTTATGGCTATGGGGCCCACCCTTTCGCTCATACCCCACATGGACACCATCTTGTAGGCAAGCTCCGTAGCTCTCTGGAGGTCGTTCTCCGCTCCCGTGGTTATCCCCTCCTTGCCGTAGAACACCTCTTCCGCAGCTCTTCCACCCATCATGACGAGAATTCTGTTAAAGAGGTTCTTCTTGTCGTATATGTGCTTGTCATCTATGGGTAGCTGTTGGGTAACTCCCAGTGCCATACCCCTGGGTATTATGGATACTTTGTGAACAGGGTCTGAGTCTTCGGTCATGAAACCCATCAGGGCATGTCCCGCTTCGTGGTAAGCAATCTTCTCTTTCTCTTTCGGGGAGATTACCATACCCTTTCTCTCAAGACCCATGGTTATCCTGTCTATGGCCTCCTCAACCTCTTCCATTGATATGGCATCTTTACCCTTCCTCGCTGCAAGGAGCGCTGCCTCGTTGAGGAGGTTCTCCAGGTCCGCTCCTGTAAAGCCCGGTGTAGCCCTCGCTACCAGCTCAAGGTCAACGTCCGGAGCGAGCTTCTTGTTCTTGGCATGGACTTTAAGTATCTCGTACCTTCCCTTCACGTCTGGCTTGGGTAGGAAAATCTGTCTGTCAAACCTTCCCGGTCTCAGGAGGGCGGGGTCAAGAATGTCCGGTCTGTTGGTCGCCGCGATAACTATTATCCCCTCGGAGGTATCAAAGCCGTCCATCTCAACGAGCATCTGGTTCAACGTCTGCTCTCTTTCGTCGTGTCCACCGCCGAGGTTGAGTGCACCTCTTGTCCTTCCCACAGCGTCTATCTCATCAATGAAAACTATGCAGGGTGCGTGCTTTTTTGCAGTTTCAAAAAGGTCTCTTACCCTCGCTGCACCCACACCGACAAACATCTCTACAAAATCAGAACCAGAAACTGAGATAAAAGGAACATGAGCTTCGCCCGCTATGGCTTTTGCGAGCAGAGTTTTACCCACGCCGGGCTCACCGTAGAGTAGAACTCCTTTGGGAGGTCTTCCGCCGAGCTTCTGGACCTTAACGGGGTCCTTTAGATACTCTATTATCTCCTTTACTTCCTCTTTTACCTCGTCTATGCCCGCAACATCGTCAAAGGTTACCTTGGGCTTTTCCTCTATGTAAACCTTTGCTCTACTCTTGCCGAAGGAGAAAGCCCTTCCGGGACCACCTCCCGCTCCTCCTCCGCTCATCTGCCTCATGAGGGCAATCCAGATACCTATGAATAGAAGGATAGGAAGCCATGATATGAAGAGATTTACGAGCCAACCGCTTCCCGTATCTCCCGCATCAACCTCTACCCTGACGCCTTTCTTTACAAGCTCGTCCACTATGGTAGAACCCGGGGGTATGGCGGTCTCTATCCTCTGCCCCTCCTTCGTGGTGGCTACCATGGTTCTTCCCTTTACCTGAACATGCTGAATCTTGCCCTCATCTACGAGCTGGACAAAGCTGTTGAGGGGAACCTTGGTGGCAAGCTCGTGCCTTTGCTCAAATATGTTAAAGGCTACTATGGTTGCACCTATTATCAGTATCCAGACAAAGAAGCTTTTGAACATCTGCACAGCGTTTCCTCCTATACGCGCATCCTTCGGTTAAGATTAGAAGATAGTCTACGAGTCAGCCTTTTTCAAGCACATGAGCTTGCCTTTCCTTACCAGCTTAAAGCCATTCCCGAGATTTACCTCACCACCCTTTGATAGCAGTTTCCTAACTTGCTCCAGCTTGGAGAAGTTTCTTATCCCGGTAAAGTGTATCAGAACCCTCCTTTGCAGAGCTACGGAAGCATCCTTAAGCTTTGTCACCTCAACACAGTCCTCTACTCTTGCTTTCGTGAGCAGTTTTAAAGCCTCCTCTTTTAAAAAGCTGTCTTCCTCCTTGAGTATGTTCCTTGTCCTGAGAAAGGTCTCCTCCAGGTCAGGATTGAGTTCCCTAAGAATTGGTATAACGTCGTGACGTATCCTGTTTCTAAAGAACCTCCTGTCTTTGTTGCTCTTGTCCTCTACCCATTTGAGTCTCTTAGCCTTAGCGAATTCAAAAATTTCCTTGCGGGTCGCATAGTAAAGGGGTCTCACTATGTCTCCCTCTCTGGGTTCAAAGCCGAGCAGTCCTTCCATCCCTGCACCTCTGGCAAACCATATGAGCGCAGTTTCAAGCAAGTCGTTCAAGTGATGAGCGGTAGCTATAAGGTCAAAACCCTCCTTGGTCTTTGTCTCTCTTAGAAAGCTGTATCTTAGCTCACGGGCGGTCTCTTCTAAGTTCTTTTTCTCAACACGGGCTACGTGTGCTACATCCTCAGAGCGGGTGAATATTTCAAGTCCCAAGTTTTTTGCCAGCTGTTTGCAGAACTCTTCCTCCTTATCCGACTCTTCTCTGAGCTTATGATTAAAGTGAGCAAGGGACACGGAGCTCAGGCGGAAGAAATCTTTGAGCTCAAGAAGAACGTGAACGAGGGCTACCGAATCAATACCGCCCGAGAGAGCTACAAGCAGGGATGAACCTGCGGGTATTATCTTTTCCTCTTTCTGGAGTTTAATGACCTTCCGAAGGAGTTTGCTCTTTTCCTTCATCGGATAGCTTTGAGAGTAGCCGTTCCTTTACCTTATCATAGTAAGGGTAGGTTATGCCTTCTTTCTTTATTCGCTCGACCAGCTCCAGAGCCTCTTTCACCTTTCCCTCCCTTTCCAGTAGGTAAACCATGACTTCAAAGGAGTTTATCTGAGGTAGCTGTCCACCGTTCCTGTCTTTGAGTTCCTCTTTGTAATGGGGAAACAACTCTACGTCTCTGGAGCAGTAGGCTTTCATCTTTTCAAAGTCTTTGAGCTTTTGGGCTAAGAGCACCAAGTCATTGAGTATTAAGTGCTCTTCGTATGGGGTTCCTCCCATCTTGAGAGCCTCGTTGTATAACCACTCCGCAATTTCGTAGTCTCCCTCAAGGAGTGCGGTCTGGGCTATGGTAGCCAGAAAGGTCCTTTTGGAGTATAAAGGGTTTTCTACCTCACCGCTGTCGAAGTGCTTTGCTTTGTAAGGGAAGCTGAGATTTTTGATAACCTTGACCGAGTAATATTTCTTGATGGCTTTCTGATATCTGGGTTCCAGGTTTTCATACCACTCCCATAGGTTCAGGGCTTTAAGAAGACCTCCCTTTTCACGGAATATCTGGAATACCTTTCCAAGCATGGCCAGTCTTTAAAGATATCCCTCTTTATGTTACTCTCAAGAGGCTATGAGCCAGTTTGAAAAATATCTGACTTCTTATTTCGGACATCTGCTGTCAATCTTCAAGGGCATATGTTTTTCAGAACCTCGTAGATATCTATGCTTTTGTCCCAAAGCTCCGGATGCCACCACCAGTGAGAAGAAGGTGCATCTTTTAGTTCAAACTCAAACTCCTCAAGCATATCTTTGTTTTCCCACAAAAGCTTGAGAGCTTTTTTCTTTTCCTCACACGAAAAGGAAGGTTCATATATATCGTCATCCAAAGCGATAAGAAGGTTTAAGACCTCCGCACCGCTGAAGTCCTGACCGTGGTCTTTCCAGCACTTGACTATATGCTCAACATGCTCCAGAGGAGATATCTTCAGCCCCATATCAGGCACCCCAACTCTCCCTGTCCTTTTCAACCCCTTTAATAAAACTTAGGTGAGATAAAAGATGTTTTGCAAGAACTTGCATCTCAATCCCTTATAGGCACCTAACAAACAAGAGAAAAAACTCATTCGTGTGTATCAGTTCAAGAGTAAAGAATTATGGAAAGAATACAAATACTGGGATAGGAAGATAGCAAAGTATCAATCAAAGCTTTCAAAAAGCGGACACAAAGGAAAAAGTGTAAAACTGAGGAAACTCTATGAGAAAAGGAAG
>CAYSNS010000023.1:0-8691 GCA_964432395.1 uncultured Aquifex sp.
CTGTTACCGTTGAGACGTTAAAGGTTCCGCTCTTGTCTCCTCCCGTCCCGCAGGTGTCTACGAGCTCCTCGGGATTTGATACCTCAACCTTCGTTGCCCTCTCCCTGAAGAACTTGCCCGCTCCCTCTATCTCCTCAACGGTCTCCCCTTTCATCTTTGTTCCCATTATGAAGGCGCCTATCTGAGCGTCCGTTGCGTCCCCGTCCACTATCTCCCTCAGAGCTGAATAGACCTCCTGCGCGGATAGGTTTTCCTTTTCCGAGAGCTTATTAAGGATTTCCCTCATATCCATGAAGTTAAATTATAAATAGGAGTTCATGAGAGAAAAAGCCCTCGTCCTGGAACGGAGACTAAGAAAGTTTGAAGAGGTCCTAAAAAGGCGACAGAAAGACCTGGTGCTCTTTGTAGAGAACGTTAAAAATGAGCATAACTTCTCCGCAATACTAAGAACCTGCGATGCTGTAGGTGTTCTGAATGTCTACTTCTACCATGAAGGCGGGAAGAGCTTGCCAATAAATGAAGGCATAACCATGGGTGCACACAAGTGGGTTCTACTGCATAAAGTTGGCGAGCCCCTAACAGCTCTAAGGTCACTAAAGAGAAAAGGGTTTCAGGTCGTTGCTACCTGGCTGAATGAGGATAGCGTTGATTTCAGGTCTGTGGACTACACTAAACCTACACTCATAGTTGTAGGAAATGAGCTTGATGGTGTTTCCGAGCGGGTGGCGGAGCTATCGGATGTGAGGATAAAGATACCGATGGTAGGAATGGTGCAAAGTCTTAATGTGTCCGTAGCTACCGCAGTTATACTCTACGAGGCACAAAGACAAAGGGAGTTAAAGGGGATGTATGAGCAATCATCCCTATCTCAGGAGGAGATAGAACACATAATACACAAGTGGGCTTACGAGGACGTAATTAGAACCAGGCGAAAGGCTTAAAATATATACCGATGGACTTTTCAAGCTTTAATGTGTTTCCTTTCCCGGTTCTTATTATAGATAAGAACTTCAGAGTTGTGTTCAAAAACAAGAAAGCTCTGGAAGTCTACGGAGACGATGGGGAGTTTTGCTACGCCCTGTCGCACGGCATAGAGCATCCCTGCACACCGGACCAGGGACACAGATGCCCTCTCTACGAGATGGAGCTCAATTCCGCCGGTTACTGCGGTGTCCTGCACGTTCACAAAACCTTACAAGGCGATAAACACTTTTACGTATTTGCTCAGAGACTTGAAGAGGGTCTATTTCTTGAACTTCACATGGATGTATCGGACTTCGTTTCCTCGTTGGGAGTTAGCAAGATAAGTCCCGAGCTTCTCCTTTCCTCGGGGCCGATGGTGTTCTTTCTATGGGAGAACGCTCCTGGATGGCCTGTAAAGGTTGTATCCCCTAACGTTTATAACCTCTTTGGCTATACAGCGAGCGAGTTCATATCGGGCAAGGTCACCTACTCGGAGCTGATACACCCCGAGGACCTGCCCAGGGTATCCGAAGAGGTGGAAAGGTATACCAAGACAAAGGTGCCTTTCTGGACACACGAGGACTACAGGGTGATAACCAAAGAAGGGAAAGTCCGTTGGGTTCTTGACCACACGGTTGCGCTTTTTAACGACAGTAAGGACATAACTCACTACTACGGATATATAGTCGACATAACGGAGAAGCACGAAAAGGAAGAGCTCTTCAGACAGCTGGCTCAGAACAACCCCAACGGGGTGATGCTCTTTGACTACAGGAGAAATCGCATACTTTACGCCAACAAAGCTATGGTAGATATGACCCAATACTCTCTCCAAGAGCTCCTGTCAATGGGGAACGCCCTCGAACTGGTCCATCCCAAAGACAGACGCAAGGTAAAAAGGTATGTGTCCATGAGGTTGGAAGGTAACAGAGAGCCTTTCTCTTACGAGATAAGGTTATTAACCAAGCGAGGGAAACTCAAATGGGTTAAGGTCCTGTCCTCGGTAATAACTTACAGGGGAGAGGATTGCACCCTTGTTACTCTGGTGGACATAACGCAGGAAAAAAGCAAAGAGAGAAAACTGCACCACCTTGCAACCAGAGACTACCTAACGGGTATATACAACAGACACGCACTTGTAATGTTTTTAGAGAAGTTAATAAGCTCCGCCCAGAGATACAAAAATACATTCTCCATAATACTTACCGATGTGGACAACTTCAAAAGCATCAACGACCGCTTCGGTCATCATGTGGGTGACCGGGTTCTCAGGGAACTGAGTAAAGTAATCGACGCAAAGCTGAGAAAGACAGACATTTTCGGACGCTGGGGAGGTGAGGAGTTTTTAATAGTTCTGCCCTTTACCCGCAACCCGCAACCCGTAGCGGAGAAGCTAAGAAGGAGTATAAGCAGGCACAGGTTTGCCGGAGTGGAACGGGTAACCGCTTCCTTTGGAGCCACGGTATATAGGGAAGGTGACACTATGGAGAGCTTGCTCAGTAGGGCGGACAAAGCTCTATATAAGGCAAAGGAAGAAGGTAAGAACAGGACAGTAGTCCTTTAAAGGGGGTCTTGATTATGGAAAAGGTCATAATCATAGGAGGAGCCTGTGCGGGACTGACCGCAGCTATATATACATCAAGGGCAAAGCTGGAGCCTTTACTCTTTGCAGGGCATATGTTCGGGGGCCAGCTTATGATGACCTCCGATGTGGAGAACTATCCCGGCTTTCCCGAAGGTATTCAGGGACCGGAGCTTATGGAAAGGTTCAGACAGCAGGCGGAAAGGTTCGGAACGAGGATAGTATACGAGAACGTTATAAGGGTTGACTTCAAGCAAAGACCTTTCAAAGTGTGGGCGGGAGAAAGGGAATACAGTGCTCAGAGCGTAATAGTTGCAACCGGAGCAAGGCCCAGGATGCTCGGCCTTGAGTCAGAGGCTATGCTTATGGGAAAAGGAGTGTCCTACTGCGCGGTATGTGACGGTGCCTTTTACAAGGATAAGGAGGTGGTCGTTGTGGGAGGAGGAGACTCTGCTATGGAAGAGGCCCTGCACCTTACCCACCACGCCAGCAAAGTTACTGTAATTCACAGGCGCGACAAGCTAAGGGCATCGAAGATTATGCAAGAGAGAGCTTTTGCTAACCCGAAGATAGAATTCCTCTGGGACAGCGTAGTAGAAGAAATCTACGATGTGAATAAGGGTAAGGTAACCGGGGTTCTTGTAAAGAACGTTAAAACCGGGGAGCTGAAAGAGCTAAGCTGTGATGGTGTGTTTATAGCTATCGGGCACGAACCCAATACGGACGTATTCAGAGGTCAGCTTGAGCTTGACTCTCAGGGGTACATAAAGGTTCACGACCATGTAAAGACTTCGGTAGAAGGAGTCTTCGCCGCGGGAGACGTTCACGACAAGAAATACAGGCAGGCCATAACAGCTTCCGCCTTCGGGTGTATGGCCGCTCTTGAGTGTGAAAGGTATCTCTCGGAGCAGGGAGTAGTTTAATCGGACACTACCGCACCATCTTTTAGGTTGACCACCCTGTGGAAGAAGGACTTCAGGTCAGGATTGTGCGTAGCCACCGCAAAGGCTATGCCTTTTTCCTCGTTGAGCTTTTTAAAGAGCTCAAATATACGCCTTCCCTCTTCCCAGTCTATGTTGCCTGTGGGTTCATCCGCAAGAATGAGTTCGGGCTCGCCTATGAGCGCCCTACCTATGGCTACCCTCTGCTGTTCTCCTCCCGAAAGCTGGTGAGGTTTGTGCCTGAGCCTGTGGGAGAGCCTCAGAAGCTCTAAAAGCTCCAGCGCCTTTTTATACGAGTCCTTTACACCGAGCAGTTCTCCTATTATGAGGAGATTTTCCAGGACGTTAAAGTCCTCAAGCAAATAGTAAAACTGAAATATGTAAGCTACCCGCCTCTTCCTGAAGCGGGCAAGTTCATCCTCACCCATAGTATTTATGGTTCTTCCGAAGAGAATAACCTCTCCGCTCGTAGGCTTGTCCAGACCGCCGATTATATGTAAGAGGGTGCTCTTTCCCGAGCCGGAAGGGCCCATTATGCCCACAAACTCCCCTTTATCTATCCAGAAGTTTACGCCCTTAAGAGCTTTTGTTCCGTCTGGATAAACCTTCCACAGGTCCGTAGCGTTTACTATCCTACTCATCACTCGTTCCTGAGAATGCTTACTATGCTCTCTTTTGAAGCCTTCAAAGAAGGAATAAGCGAGGAAACAAAGGACAGGATAAGGGTCCCGCAGAAGGTTGCCACCAGGTCTGGGAGCTCTATATGAACGGGTATGTGGCTCATCATGTAAACCTCTTCGGGAACACGTATGAGCTTGTATTCGTTTATAAAGTAAGCGACAACAAAGGAAAACACTATCCCGCAGAGTGCACCCAAGAAGCCTATAGACAACCCCACAAGAAGGAATATCTTGACTACACCTTTAGCGCTCATACCGAAGGCCTTCAGCACCGCAACGTCCCTTATCTTCTCTTTAGACTTCACAAACAGAAGGCTCGTTATGTTGAAGGATGCGACAGCAACCATAAGGAGAAGTATAAGAAAGAGTGCCAGCTTCTCTAACTGGAGAGCGTTAAACAGAGGTTTGTTGAGGTCTATCCATGAGCGGACCACCACGCTTTTGTCCGCAAGAAGCCTACCTATTTTGTACTTTATCTCCTGCGCCCTGTAGGGGTCTTCTATGTAAACTTCAAGTCCGCGGAACTTAAATCCCCTCCTGAAGAAGCTCTGTGCCTCCTTCTCCTCCATGAAGGCTATAACAAAGTCCTTATCGTAAGAACCTGTGTGGAACACACCTCCTATGAGGACTTCCTTGGTCTTGGGAACGAAGCCGGTGGGAGTCCTTATACCCGTAGGGAATACAAGAACAGCCCTGTCTCCTGCGGAAACACCCAGCACATCCGCTATGCCCTTACCTACGATAACCCCCTTAATTCCTCCCTCTTCTAAATGCTTTTCTATTAGCTTTACAAAGGTAGGGTCCCTGTAGTTTACCGCCTTTATAGTCACCGGCTGTAGTTTACCTTCCCTGCTCAGGATAGCGCTGTAAAGGGTAAAGGGTAGAACTCCTTTAACTGAATCGACGGAAGCTATGCGCTCCTTTATTGGGCCGGTATTTTCCTCACTTATTAGACTCACTATAACGTGAGGTGTTGAAGAAAGTATCTTATCCTTCAGGGAGTCTTGAAAGCCCGTAAACACGCCCAGGGTCAGAAGTATAGCGCTCACACTCAGGAACACACCCGCAAAGGATATGAAGGTTATCAGTAGCGTGCTCCCTTTTACGGAAATGAGGTATCTCAGCGCTATCTTGATAGCAAGGCTCATCCGAGTAACCTCAAAGATTGAACTATTTCCTTTTGGCGGTCCATAACATAGTTCTTTATCTTATTTATCTCCTTTTTTGGGAAGTTAATCTCAAAACCCACTCTCACGTATACGTCTTTACCCAGACCTATGACATTCTTAAGCCTGCCTGTGCCTTCAACTACATCTCCACAGGGGAGCTCTACATGTATGCTCAGCTCTATAAACTCATCCTCTCTGAGCTCCTCCAGCTTGGCCTTGATGAACTCAACAAAATCTCTGTTTGAGTTTATGTCTAAGGATATTCCCACGCCTGTTTCGCTTACATCGCTCGCCAAAGCATCGAGACTATTGTGGTTGAAATATATACGCACCTTTACGGGTCTGTTCTCGTCAGGTTCAACCCTGACAGTCCTGCGTTTTATAAATTCTGGAGGAGAAACTATATCATCAACGCTCAGCACGAGTTCTTTTCCCAAGTTGCTGAAAACCTGGGTCCTTATGTATTCTTGAGGGTTTAGCTTTACGTAAACACTGTCAAGAGTGGAAAAGGCAGGCTTAAGGTGGCTTCTCCTCCAGTCAAAGCCCAAGAGATTACCCTCTCTGTCTGTCCAACTCAGCTTCAGATGGGCCTTCACAGGCACCTCTTTATACTTTGTTATTATGCTGTAATGCTCCCCTGTCTTAAGGATGTCGTATACTTTCTCTCTGTTCATAGGTTCAGTAGTATATTCTTCCTTTAAATTCCCTCTCAAGCTCCCTCTTTATAGCTCTTTCCTTTAGCTCCTGCCTTCTGTCATGGAGCTTTTTACCTTTTGCAAGGGCTATCTCGACCTTCACTTTGCCGTTTTTCCAGTAAAGTCTTAGGGGTATTATTGTGTAGCCCTTTTCCTGGGACTTTCCCAAAAGCCTCATTATCTCGCGCTTGTGAAGGAGGAGCTTCCTCTTTCTAAGAGGGTCAGGAGGGAGGACTGTGGCAAACCTGTAAGGAGCTATGTAGAGGTTGTAGAGCCATGCCTCACCGTTATCTATCCTTACAAAGCTGTCTTTGAAGGAGACATTTCCTTTGTTTCTTAGCGACTTTACCTCCGCACCCTCAAGGACTATGCCCGCCTCATACTTTTCTATAACTTCATACTTAGCCTTGGCCTCTCTGTTCTCCGCTATAGGAGCGGTTCCGTTTTTCTTTTTTGACATAGCTTCTATGCCGGGGCGGTGGGAGTCGAACCCACAACCTCGGGATCCGTAGTCCCGCGCTCTATCCAGTTGAGCTACGCCCCGTCCGTATTGATTATATACTCACATACCTCCTTGAAAAGCCTTTGTTACCTTCTCCTTTAACCTGCACACAGCACATATCTCCGTAGGGCTCGGCTCACCGCATATCTTACATGGGGTAAGGGCTCCCTTTTTCTCCTCTTTGAATCTCGGGTATACCTTCTTCAAATACTCCAGATAAAATCTGAGCTTTGTTCCCGGAGAGCGTTCTTCTACTCTGTTGAGAATCTCCTTGTAGAAGATAGAGGTTGCATCCTCCGCAAAAGGACACTCTTCCTCTATGAAGTCTATACCGTTGAGAAGAGCGTATAGAGCCGTTTCCTTTTCGGTGAACTTGCAGAAGGGCTTGACCTTTTTCACAAACCCCTCTTCTTCTTCAAGAACGGGAAACTTTCTTCCCAAATATTTGGTGTTCCAGTTCATTACGTTGGCAAGAAGAGAGCTCGCCTCATCATCGAGGTTATGTCCCGTGGCAACTACCGTGTATCCCAACTCCTTAGCTACCTTGTTAAAGTTATACCTCTTTACCAACCCGCAGACGGAACAGGCTTCCCTATAGGTTAATTCCTTAAGGGTGGGCACGCCTGCCAGCTCTTCTTCCAGGTCCTTTACAATTAACCGAGCCCCTATCCTACGGGCAAAGCTCTCAACTTTGGCCTTTGACCTCTCCGAGTAATCCCCTATCCGCAGGTGAAGATAGAAGCCGTCCGCTTTGTAGCCCAGCTTACGCAGGACGAACCACAGAGCAAGGCTATCCTTTCCACCTGAGACAGTAACCAGAATTCTGTCTTCATGGGTAAACATCCCGAACTCTTTTATGGTCTTTTCTGTATATCTCTCGAACCATCTTTGAAAGTCCTCCTTGCAAAGAGCCAACCTGTGATGGGGCATGTATATAATGGGTTTTTTCTTGCAAATTGCGCATCTCATAATATAATTACCTCCACTTCAGGGATGGATTACAAGGTTGCCATACATATAGATAATTTTCCCTCACTAATGATATTCTTCGGTGATAGGAATGTGTCCGAGCTGTTGGCCAAGCTAAAGGACACAATAGAGGACTTTGCGCAGGGCTGTGAAATAACCTATGCGAAGGGAGGAACATTCTTCGTAAGCGGGTTCCGCTCGGAACAGGAAGCAAAGCACTTTGGCATGCAGGTGGTTATGGACCTTGAGGGCAAACTCTTCAACGTATACGAGTTCAACATCCCCTTAGGGGTGCACGTGGGCGTGGCAAAAGGTAGCGATGAAATCGCCCTTGCGGTTGCCAACCAGTGCAAGCTTTTAGGTAAAAGGGTGTGCTCTTTAAGAGATATACTCTCAGAGCAGGAGCTCGGTCTTAAGCTGAGCAGGTTAAAGCTCCTTGAAGAAGCTATAAGGGAGGACAGAATAGAGCCTGTTTTTCATCCCATAGTGAACAACGAACTACGTTCCGTAGAGAAGTTTGAGGTTCTCACCAGGGTCATAACTAAGCAGGGAAAAAGTGTATCCGTAGGTAAGTTTGCGGATGTGCTCTGGGAGTGGGACTTTTATACTGACGTTACCCTGATTAGCTTCTCCAAAGCAAAGGAGATAATATCGAGGTATCCCTACGAGTTTTCCCTAAACCTCAGCCTGTCCGATATAGGAAACAGAACTCTGGTAGATTTCATAACCAACATAGCTTCCAACAATCCGAGTGTAGGGCAGAAGCTGATTCTTGAACTCCTCGAGGTAGAAAGTGACAGGGACTACAGGAGGTTTAAAGAGTTCGCTCAGGATATGGAGAGATTCGGCATGCACATAGCTATAGACGATTTTGGGACAGGATACTCTAATCTTGAAAGGGTTATAGAGCTGGGCCCCAAATATATAAAGATTGACGGAAGCATAATAAAGAGGATAGACAAAGAGAAGAAAGCCTTCTCCTTGGTAAGGTCCATATCGGTCTTCTGCAGGGATGTAGGTATAGATACGGTGGCGGAGTTCGTGGAGAACGAGGACATATACTACATAGTCCGTGGTCTGGGAATAACCTACTCTCAGGGCTACTACTTCTATAAACCCCTTTCCGCGGATGAGTTCCTAAAGGAGTTCGGATAACTCGGTCAGCACCTTTCCGAAGCTCTGGCTCAGCT
>CAYSNS010000024.1:0-8563 GCA_964432395.1 uncultured Aquifex sp.
GTCCGCGGATATATCAAGTATGACTCCTACCTGTTCCTTCAGCAGTCCAATCGCTGTATAAATTATTAAGCCTGCCACCGCAAGAGCAAAGTATTTATCGTAGTTATAACCGAGATATACGGAGCCCAGGCTGATGAGCACCAGCAGGGAGCCCAGAGCGTCGGTAAGGGTGTGGTAGGAGTCCGCTATCAGCGTAGGGGAATTAAGCTTTCTGCCCGCTCTTCTTTCGAGGAAAGATAGGGTAATGGAACTTATCAGGGAAAAGAAAACTATACCCATCCCTATGTGGAGGTTATCCATTTCTATATGTATTTCCTTACTCAAAGCCCGGTGGGCTATTTCATAACCCGCTACTATTAAAAATACGGCTATAACTATCGCGCCTATATTCTCAAGCTTGTAAAGCCCATAGGGAAACTTCTCGTGTCTCTTTTCCGAAAACTTTATGGATAGAAACGCTACTACCGACGCCAAGGAGTCCGAAAGGGAGTGAACCGCATCGCCCATGAGGGATAGGCTTCCTGTAAGGAGCCCGCCTATAAACTTTAGACTCGCCTGAGTTAAATTAAGCAGGATAGAAACCAAAGCCCAGTGCTCTTTTCTCATAAACAGGGGGAATTATAATCAAAAGTATGGACATACTTAAGGAATACAGAGTTATACCTCTGGAAGAAAAGGAGCACACCCTAAAAATTGCAGTTCCCAGCTCCTACAACCCACAGGACATAGAAGAGATAAGGTTCAGGAGCGGTAAGGATATAGAGCTTGTCCTCCTATCGGATGAAGAGTTTGCAAAGGAACTTCAGGAAAAGCTTTCGGAAGAGGAGATACACATAGAAGGTGATGAGGAGAGCACAGGGGAGAGCCTGGACCTCTTGCTGGCTCAGGATGACAGCCCCGCTGTGAGCCTTGTCAACAACGTTCTTATAAAAGCTTCAACGGTGGGAGCTTCCGACATACATCTTGAGCCCTATGAGGATGGAGCTGTTGTCAGGCTAAGGATGGACGGTGTTCTCCATGAACTTCTTAAAGTTCCCCTCTCTACTTACCAGAACGTGGTTGCGAGGATAAAGGTTATGGCGAACCTGAACGTAGCGGAGAAAAGAGTGCCTCAAGATGGCAGGATACGGGTAAGGATAGGTAAGAAGGACCTTGATATAAGGGTTTCTGTTGTTCCTACCGTCTTCGGGGAAAGAGTTGTGCTAAGGCTCCTTGACAAAAGTGGTTCCCTGCTCGGTCTTGAACAGCTTGGCTTATCGCCCGACGATGTGGAGAAGGTAAAGAGGCTGGCAAAGAAACCTTACGGAATAGTTCTCGTTACCGGTCCAACAGGAGCTGGTAAGTCCACCACACTCTACGCTATGCTCCTCTACGTTAAGAACCCTAAGAAGAACATAATCACCATAGAGGACCCCGTTGAATACCAGATAAGGGGAATAAGTCAGATACAGGTAAACCCCAAAGTAGGACTTACCTTTGCCTCTGGACTGCGCTCCGTTCTAAGGCAGGACCCGGACATAATAATGGTTGGTGAGATACGAGATGCGGAAACAGCGGATATAGCGGTCCATGCAGCGCTTACAGGTCACCTTGTCCTGTCCACTCTTCATACTAACGATGCTCCCTCCGCGGTGACCAGGCTTGCGGATATGGGCATAGAGCCTTTCCTAATAGCAAGTGCGCTGGAAGGAGTTATAGCCCAAAGGCTCGTAAGAAGAATATGTGAGAACTGTAAAGAGTCTTATAACCCTTCCGAGGAGGAGCTAAAGGAGCTTGGTATTGAAAGCTATGAGGGTGTGTTTTACAGGGGCAAAGGCTGTGACGCTTGTCTGGGAACAGGATACAGGGGTAGAGTAGGTATATTTGAGGTCCTTGAACTGGACGAAGAACTCAAGACGCTGATTACAAAAACGCAGGATGCGAACGAGATAAAGAAGCTTGCAAAAGACAAAGGCTACAGAACTATGTTAGAGGACGGGATAGAAAAGCTCAAAGAGGGCGTGACCACATCCGATGAGCTTATAAGCGCCATAAAGAGCTGAAATCATGCAGTTTTTTTCTCCTTAAACTCCTGACCCTTAACGCTCAAGCACTCCTTAAAGACAACGTAAGGGCATTCTTTTGCACAAAACTCGTGGTCAATCCTTTTAAACAGCTCCACTATTGACTGTCCCTTAGAGTCAAAGACAAGCTCGTGCTTTACCACCTTATCAAAGCCTGCGTTCTCAAGGAGGGGATACACATCACATCCTATGTTGGCAAAGGCAAGCTCAACACCCATATCTCTGAGCGTTTTTATCAGGCGTATAACAGTCTCGGAGCCCGTAGCGTCTATATAGTTGACCGCCTCCATATCAAGGAGGACAAACTTAATGGGCCCCTTAGCGAGGCGTTCCTTAACCCTATCCACAACATACTCGTAAACATACTGGGCATTTCCAAAGTATATGGACATGTTGGGTCTTATGTAGAGTATCTGGGGACACTCGGGAAGGTCTCTCTTCTCCGCATTTACGAAGGTGGAAGTCTGGGGGTCTCTTGAGAGTATTACTATCCTCGGATACATGGTTCTGTAAACGAAGCTTCCCAAAGAGAGAACAACACCAAGGGTTATAGCAACCCAGAGGTCCATGAAGAAGACCGAAGCAAAGGTAAGTCCCGCAACGGTGCCATCTATCTTATTTATCTTGTAAAGTCTCAGTATCTCGTTGGGTCTTATGAGGTTTATCACTGCGGAGAGGACTATCGCTGCAAGGGTAGCCTTGGGCAGGTAGTAAAAGGCTGGTGCCAGTAAAAAGAGTGTAACACCCACAAGGGAACCCGTGATTATGCTGGCAAGGGGAGACTTAGCGCCGAGGGCAAAGTTCAGAGATGACCTTGAAAAAGAACCCCCCGCAGGAAAGCCCTTGAAGAAGGATACCGCTATGTTTGCAAGGCCTTGACCTATAAGCTCCTGATTGGGGTCCCACCTGTCTCCCGTTCTTATCGCAAGGGTCTTTGCTATTGCCACAGCCTCTATAAGACCGAAGAAGGCAACTATCAGGGCACCTCCCCACATCTGGCTCATAGCCTGAAAGTCAAGAGGAGGAAGTGTAGGGTCGGGAAGCCCCTGGGGAACTTCTCCCACTATAGCTACCCCATGGGACTGGAGGTTAAAGACCATGGTGGCTACCGAGGTAGCCACAACCGCTATCAAAGCACCGGGTATGTATGGACTTATCTTCTTTGAACCCCATATCAGCAGGTATGCGGACACACCTATGACCACCGTATAGGGATTTGTAAGGTGTAGTTTCTGAACTATATCCGCAAGGACGGTAAATATGTGGGTAGTGTTCACAACGGGGAACCCGAAGAGGTGTTTGAACTGAGATAGAGCTATGACGAGAGCGCCCGCCGATGTAAACCCTATGACCACGCTGTTTGATATAAGGTCAACCACAAAGCCGAGCTTAAAGAGACCTACCAGAAGACGAACAAAGCCCACCATCAGGGCAAGAAGCCCCATGTAGGCCACCCACTGGTCCGTCTGAGGCTCTAAGTTAAGACTGAAGAGGACTGAAGCGGAGAGAAGACAGGTCATAGCAACAGGACCTGTTCCCAGAAAACGAGAGCTACCGAAGAGCGCTGCAACTATCGTAGCAATGAAGGCTGTGTATAGACCAGTTATGGGAGGCATACCCGCAAGCAGTGCGTAAGCCATTGCCTGGGGCACATAAACCGCCGCCACGGTTATTCCCGCTATCAGGTCTCTTATAAAGGCATCCTTAGAGTAGTCTCTGAACCAGGCAGGAAAGGGGAAGCCTATGTGAATCGGCAGGTCCTGAATTTTCATTGTTTTGAAAATTATAAAACAGAGTTATAGGGTGTGTCAAAAGAGCGTTAGCTATTGAAGGTAAAAGTGCAATATACTAAAAACTGAGGTGAGAAGTTGAA
The DNA here is from genome assembly GCA_964432395.1 of uncultured Aquifex sp. GTDB lineage: Bacteria > Aquificota > Aquificia > Aquificales > Aquificaceae > Hydrogenivirga. Next base: position 3,937 of record CAYSNS010000024.1, read on the forward strand.
ACATCTTACACAGGCCCAGGTAGAGGAGATAAAGAACGCTCTCTTAGCTATGAGGGAAAGGCTGATAGACTCCGCACAGGAGCAGATAAGAGACCCTTCCAATGTGACCTTTGAAGGGGGAGACGAGATAGACAGGGCGGACCTGGAAGAGGAAAGGTTTCTCACCTTCAGGATAAAGGGACGGGAAGCAACACTTATACACAAGATAGACTACGCTCTGATGAAGATAGAGGCGGGAAACTACGGCATCTGTGAGAACTGCGGTGCTCCAATTCCCTACCAGAGACTAAGAGCCCGACCGGTCACCACCATGTGCTTTGAGTGCAAGGAGCTGGAAGAGGAGAAAGAGTATGACTGACGGGAATATGGAATGGGCTTTTCCCAGGATAAAGCGCCTGCCTCCATATGTTTTTGCGGTAGTCAACGAGCTTAAGCACAAACTGCGCAGGCAGGGAGAGGACATAATAGACTTAGGGATGGGAAATCCCAATACCCCACCCGCTCCCCACATAATAGATAAACTTTGTGAGGTCGCAAAGCGCCCCAACGTTCATGGCTATTCCGCATCGAAGGGCATACCAAGGCTCAGAAAGGCTATCTGTGACTTCTATAGCAGGCGCTATGGGGTATCGCTGGACCCAGAAAGAGAAGCCATAATGACCATAGGAGCCAAGGAGGGCTACTCTCATCTCATGCTTGCTATGGTAACTCCCGGTAACTCGGTCATAGTTCCCAACCCGACCTACCCGATTCATTACTACGCACCCATAATAGCGGGAGGTGAGGTCAGGTCCATACCTCTCGTATTTGAAAGCGGGCAGGACCCACAGGAAGAGTTCCTTAAAAGGCTCTACCAGACCGTCAAGGAGTCCATGCCTCCCCCGAAGATAATAGTCGTGAGCTTTCCCCACAACCCTACCACCTTCTGCGTGGAAATAGATTTCTTTAGAGAGCTTGTGCACTTTGCTAAGGATAAAGGTTTGTGGATAGTTCATGACTTTGCCTATGCGGATATAGCCTTTGACGGCTACAGACCCCCTTCTATACTTCAGGTGGAAGGTGCAAAGGACGTAGCGGTGGAGCTTTACTCAATGTCTAAAGGTTTTTCCATGGCGGGGTGGAGGATAGCTTTCGCCGTGGGTAACGAGAGAATAATAAAAAACCTTGCCCACTTAAAGAGTTACTTAGACTATGGTGTCTTCACACCCATACAGGTAGCGGCGATAATAGCTCTGGACAGTCCCTACGATATAGTTGAGCAGAACGCTCGCACGTATGAGAAGAGGAGGAATGTTCTGGTAGAGGGGTTGAAAAGTGTCGGATGGCACGTGGAAAAGCCCAAGGCTTCCATGTTCGTCTGGGCTAAGATACCCCAGTGGATAGAGATGAATTCGTTGGACTTTTCCATGTTCCTTCTGAAGGAGGCAAAGGTGGCGGTCTCTCCGGGTATAGGATTCGGTGAATACGGAGAGGGCTACGTCAGGTTTGCTCTTGTTGAGAATGAGCTCAGGATAAGGCAGGCGGTGAGAGGTATAAGGAGAGCCTTCAGAAAGCTCCGTGCCAAAGTATGAGCAGGTCTGTCCAGTTCGGAGAGGGCCTTTTTGAAACCATAAGGTGGCGGTCTCCAGAAGAGAAATTAAAACTGCACTACAGAAGGCTTAGAAACTCGGCGGACTTTTTAGGTATGGGATGTCCTTCCTACGAGGAGTTCCTTGAGCTTGTATATTCACACACGAAGAGCTCAGAAAATAAAGCGGTAAAGTTCCTGCTTCTGTCTACTGGAAGCGATGTGTATTATAGCGAGCCCGCAGGCTACGAGGTGAAGGTAGTAGTGAAGGATATGCCTCCAAAGCCGGAAAGAGTAGAGCTTTCCTTCTCATCGCTCCGCAGGCACTCTCAAAATCCCCTCTGGAGGCACAAGAGTCTAAACTTTCTTTTCAACATTTTTGTGAAAAGAGAAGCTACGAGGAGAGGCTTTTTTGACGCAATGGTTCTTAACGAAAGGGAACATATAACCGAGTGTTCCGCGTCGAATATTATCCTGCTGATGGGTGATAGGCTCTACACTCCCGCACGGGAGAGCGGTCTGCTGTGGGGAACTACCCTTGAGTTTCTAAGGATAAAGGGTGCAGATATAAGGGAAGAGTTTCTGAGTGTTCGGGATGTTCTCGGTGCGGATTCGGTATTTGTGTGCAATTCCCTCATGGGTGTGGTTCCCGTAGCCAGGGTAGAAGGAACACGTATCCCTGTAGACGAGGATGTTCTAAAGGCTCTAAAGGAGATTTATATTTAATCTCTATGGAATACTGTCCTTCCTGTGGATACGTTCTTGAGATTATAGAGTGTTGCGGTGGGGGTATATGGAGGTGCGATAGGTGCGGTGAATACTTCTACTATGGAGAGCTTATAGAACAAACTCCTGACCCGGAGCGCGAAGAAGAATATCCCGAAGAACCTCCTCAAGACTCTCACCAAGAATAGCAACCCTGTAGACCGCCTCGGTTATAGGTGCATGTATGTTCTTGTCCTCTATTAGCTTCCAGAGAGCTTCTACGGTCTTGACACCTTCAACCACCTGCCCTATCCGTTTCAGGGCTTCCCGGGGTTTAACTCCCTTTCCCAGGAGCAGGCCGAAGGTTCTGTTCCTTGACAGGTCGGAGGTGGCTGTAAGAACCAGGTCCCCCATACCCGAAAGTCCGAAGAAGGTCTCCCTGCGCCCTCCCATAAGCTCTCCTATCCTCGCCATCTCGTTGAGCCCTCGTGTTATGAGCGCAGCTCTGGAGTTAAAGCCCAAACCCATGCCATCGGACACACCACAGGCTATAGCTATGACGTTTTTAAGCGCTCCTCCCAGCTCTACACCCGCTATATCTTCGTTCAGGTAGACCCTGAATTGAGGTGCGTTGAAGACCTCCTGAAGTTCAAGAGCGCTATCTTTTGCTTTCTTGTAGGCAAGCACTACAGCGGTGGGGAGTCCCTTGGATACCTCCTCCGCAAAGGATGGCCCGGAAAGAGCGAATACATCCGCGGAAGGCTCTATCTCCTCTACAATCTGACTTACCCTTTTCAGAGTCCCCAGCTCCAGACCTTTGGAGGCGTTTATAACTTTCTTACGAGACAACTTTATTTGCGATAGAACATCCCTAACGGTCTGGGTGGGCAAGGCGCATATAAGGGTATCGTAATTCTCAACTTGGGAAAGCTCCGTAGTAGCTTTCATGCTTCCAGGAAGCTCCATTCCCTCAATGTAAGGGTGAGTTCCTTCGTTTATAAGGGAAACTACTCTCTCGTTTATGTCATAGATTAGTATCTTGTGGCCTTTTCGGGAAAGGTGCAGAGCAAGAGCGGTTCCCCACCTACCGCCCCCGAGTATTGCAAGCTCCATAACCAAATAGGATTATACTATTGAACTGAGGATGCTAAAGGAAGCCCTTGAAGAGTTTCTATATTGGCTAATATCATTCTTTGTGAATCTGTTGATTTTTTCCCTGCTCACCACAGTGTTTATAGTCAAAGTGCAGGAAGTGCCGGAGATATATCCTCTTAAGGTGGAGATAAAGGAGCTCAGGGTTGAAAAGCCTAAGAAGGTAAAGTCCGTTGTGGAAGCTCAGTCCGAGGCCAAAAGGACCGTTGCCAAGTCCAAGGCTCACGGAGAGAGTGGAAAGAAGAGTGCGGGAACAACGCTTACCCAGGCCCATGAGAAGGGCGATATACAGGTGCCGATTCAGGAGGAAGAGGATGTATCACTACTTGCAGAGCTCCAGAAAAAGATAGAGAGCAGGCTCAAGGAGCGGAAGGAGCCCGTAAAGAAACGTGTGGGCAAGCTGTCCGCTGTAGTTACAGGTAAACGGGTAAGCATAAAAGGGGGTTCACGTAAGATAGTTTACATACCTCCCGCTCCGGACCTTATAACCTCAGAGTTTCCGAGTGCGGTCAGAGTAAGGATTTGGGTATCTCCCGAGGGTAAGGTGCTTAAGGCCCTGCTCCTTCAGAGAAGCGGAAATGTTAATATAGATAATACACTGCTCGCTTACGTTCGGGAGATAAGGTTTGAGAGCGTTCAGGAGAGAGAGGTGCAGGTAGGAGAGATAACCTTCAGCTTTAAAGGGGGTTAGAACGGATGGGTATAGGCAAACTTGTCAGGCTTGAAAGGATAATGAACAGAGCTACAAAGAGAACAATCATAGTTCCTATGGACCACGGAGTTAGCTCCGGACCTATAGAGGGTATAAAGGATATAAAGGAAGCAGTAGACAGGGTTGCTCAGGGGGGCGCAAATGCGGTCGTTCTCCACAAGGGTATGGTAAGGGCAGGACACAGGGGAGGAGGGAAGGATATAGGGCTGATAGTTCATCTCTCCGCGTCCACGGACCTGTCTCCATCAAAGAACGACAAGGTTCTGGTGTGCACCGTTGAAGAAGCTATAAAGCTGGGGGCGGACGCAGTCTCCATACACGTCAACATAGGTGCGGAGCTGGAGAGGGACATGCTCAGGGATTTTGGAACGATTGCAAAGGCTTGCGAAGAGTGGCAGATGCCCCTTCTGGCCATGGTCTACGGGAGAGGCCCGAAGATAGAGAACCAGTATGACCCCAAGGTGGTTGCTCACTGTGCAAGGATAGGTGCG
>CAYSNS010000025.1:0-8528 GCA_964432395.1 uncultured Aquifex sp.
CATATAAAAAATTTCTAATAATCTTATTACAACTCTACCTTACTAAGACCATGTTTTCCCCTATAACGCTCCCCCTAAGTATGCGTGATGTGTGAAGTATCTTGACCCTCACCCGGTCGCCCAAGAAGCCGTTATCCTGTGACTTCCCCAGAACCTCTATCTCTATGCTCCCCCGCCTGAGAATCAGCTTCACGCTTTCTCCCCTCTTAACCAAATGCTCCTTCTTCAGGTAGCTAATCCTAACAGGCTCTCCTTGCTCTATAGGACGTATGGCTACATAGTTGATTAGGTTTTGTGAGTCCTTTATACCCTGTTTTGGGCACCTGTCTCTGAAGCTATCTTTGCGGACCAGCTTCCATGGATAAATCCTCTCTCCCCTGTCTATCCTCCGCTTGGCTACCAGTAGAGAACACCTCCACAGGAGGTTAAGAACCGCAGATATCCTTTTCATACCACCTTGCGTTCTTAAGTAAATATGAAGGCTTGCCCTGGGTTGCCCTTCAACTCCTCGCAGGAGGACATCCTCAATTTTTCTGTAATGCACCGGAGCGCGTAGATATAGACTTACCGACTTGAGCTTTACATCGCTTCCGAAACGGGACCTTAACTCTTTAATCGCTATCCTCTTTATGTCTTTTTCTGTTAGGACAGCCCCGAATCCCAGGGAAAGAAGCAGGAAGAAGTTAACGGCGTAGGTTAGCAGCTTGAGATAGCATTTCATCCGCTGCGGTTATCCCCTTTGTATTAAATTCGTAAGCCCTCTGAGCTATTATCAAGTTTACCATCTCTTCTACCACATTTACATTGGAGGATTCAAGGTAGCCCTGTAGGAGCGTTCCTATGCCCTGGTTACCTGGATTGTCTATTATGGGCTCCCCCGATGCATCGGTCTGAAGAAAGAGGTTGTTACCTATCCTTCTCAAACCCGCAGGGTTGACAAACTTCGCAAGTTCTATTCTCCCTACCTCTTCTACCGCTGTGGCACCCTGTCTTAGAACGGTAACGGTGCCGTCCGCACCTATGCCTATCGTTATAGCATCGGGGGGTATACTTATCTCAGGGTCAATAGGATATCCGTCGCTGTTTACTATCCTTCCATCTCTGTCAAGCCTGAACTGGCCATTCCTCGTGTAGGCTATGGTTCCATCGGGAAGCACGACTTTGAAGAACCCATCTCCCTGTATTGCAAGGTCAAGGGTGTTGCCTGTTTGAACTATATTTCCCTGAGTAAAGATACCGTAGGTATCCGCTACGTAAGTTCCTAAACCTATCTGAAATCCGGACGGAGAACGTGTTGTAGGTGATGTGGGCGCTCCGGGCTCTCTTATGGTTTGATATATCAGGTCCTGGAAAGTTGCCCGCATCTTCTTAAAGCCCACCGTATTTACGTTGGCCATGTTGTGGGATATTACATCCAAGTTGGTCTGTTGAGCGGTCATACCCGATGCGGAGGTCCAGAGCGCTCTAAACATAACGTTCCCTCCTTCAATTAAAGTTCTATCGGCAGTTTTTCGGACATTTATAATCCTTATTGCAATGGATAACATCCTGTGGGTTCTGAAACGCTTAAAGCCCAACCTGCCGGTGCTGTTGCTCTCTTTGGTAGGCTCGCTTCTTCAGTCGCTGGGTGCGACCGCTATAACCCTTCTTGTCAAGCGAATAATAGATGATGTGTTCATACTCAAGGACCGAGAACAGCTTGTTGTTACAACAGCACTGCTTCTTCTCTCCGCGCTCATCATGCAAGGTGGCTTTTTCCTCTCAAAGTCCTTGGTGAGCTTAGCTTCCGAGAGAACCCTGAGAGATTTAAGAGCGGACATATTTAGAAAGCTCACCCACGTTCCTTATAACTTCTTCGTAAGGCGTCGTGCGGGAGACATTATAGGTAGGGTTATCAGCGACGTGGATAAGCTTAGACAGATATTTGTAGAACACATCCCCGTGTTGTTGAGAGAACCCTTCGTAGGGTTGGCCCTCATTGGGGTGTTACTCTACAGGGACCCACTGCTAACCGCCTTCCTGGTTTTCGTTCTTCCCGTCATGTCTTTTAGCGTAAGGTTTTTTGGAGGTAAAAAGGGAAAACATATGAGCAGAACTCAAGAGGGGACCGGAGGGATTACACAGGTCCTTTCCCAGACGATACAGGGCATGGAGAATATAAAGCTCTTCCTTGCGGAAAACAGGTTCTTTGAAGCCTTCAAGAGGTTTAACGATAAGGTCTACAGAGCGTCGGTCAAGACGGAAGTTTACGTTGCGGGGAATACCGCTTTGAATTACATAACGGGTTACGTGGTTGTTGCAATGGTTCTATTCTATGGAGGATATAGGATAGTGGAGGGGCACCTGACACCTGGTGACTTCGTCTCTTACCTTACCGCACTTTTTATGGTTCAACCGCCGATTCTCAACTCTCAGAAAGCTCTGATGGGACTGAGGGGAACTCTACCGGTTGTAAGCAGGGTTCGTGAGCTTTTGGCTCTCAAGGAAGAGGAATCGGGCAGTGTAAAAGTTGAGGGACTTAGGGACAGGATTGAGTTCTCTTCCGTAAAGGTTGAGATTGATGGTAAAGAGATTTTGAAGGGTATAAATCTGGAAATAAAAAGGGGAGATAAGCTGGGTATAGTGGGAAGAACCGGCTCAGGAAAGAGCACCCTTGTGAGGATAATTCCGCGCCTTATCGATTACCACGGGAGGGTATACATTGATAACGTTGAACTCAGGGAGTGTGAGCTTTCCTCCCTTAGAAGAAGGGTTAGTCTCCTGACGCAGGAGCCTTTTCTACTAAATGCATCTATTAGGGAGAACTTGCTCATCGCCAAAGAAGGAGCTACAGACAGTGAGCTTGAGGAGGCTTTGAAACTTGCTCTATGTGACTTTGTATTCAAGTTCAAGGATGGACTTGACACGGTGGTAGGAGAAAGAGGTCACGCCCTATCAGGCGGTGAAAGACAGCGACTTTCCATTGCAAGACTTTTCCTGCACAATCCCGACGTAGTCATACTTGATGAGGCGACCTCCGCCCTTGACCTCAACACAGAGAAAAAGGTTTTGAGGAACTTGTTTGAGTTCTTTGAAGGTAAGACCATGCTTATAGTAGCTCACCGTCTATCTAACATAATGGAGTGTAACAGGATAGTTGTAATGAAGGAAGGATACATAGTAGAAGAGGGGAGTTTTTACGGCCTTATAGAGAAGAGAGGGGAGTTTTTCCGCATATTCAAGGAAGGCAAGATAGTGTAAACTTTATTAATACCCATGGCAAAACTCTTCGTGCTATCCGCACCTTCTGGAGCAGGCAAGAGCACGGTAGCCAACAAACTCCTCCAGCAGTTGGAGGGTATCAGGAGAGTAGTTACAGCCACTACCAGAAGCCCCAGGCCAGGAGAACAGCATGGAGTGGACTACATATTTATGTCCAAAGACGAGTTTGAAAGGGGGATAGAAGAGAACAGGTTTTTGGAATATGCCCAAGTATACGGAAACTACTACGGGACTCCGAGGGAGCAGGTAGATAGGAACCTTTCAGAGGGCTACGACTCTTTGTTGGTCATAGACGTTCAGGGAGCTTTTCAGATAAAGAAGCTCTACCCTCAAGCGGTAAGCGTATTCCTCCTTCCTCCCTCTCTTGAGGAGCTAAAGAGAAGGATGATAAGTAGGGGTTACAGGGACTCAAACGCACGTGAGAGGCTTTCCACAGCCAGGAGGGAAATTCCCTGTGCAAGGAGCTTTGACTACGTTATAATTAACGACTTCGTAGACAGAGCTGTAGAACAGCTCAGGAGCATAGTTATAGCCTCCCGCTGTGAGAGAGAAAGCCTGCTTACACGTATTGAGGAACTTATACCTAATCAAGAACTTGTAGAGTTGATAAAAGGAGGTGAGTGCTATGTCAAAGAGGCCTGATATAGAGAACGCTATGAAGCAGGTAAGCTCACGCTACGAGCTCGTTCATGCAGCGGTGAAGAGAACTCTCCAGCTCCTTGAGGATGGAGATGACTTCTTCATAAGGGGGGAGAGAGAGCTTATAAAGAAAACCTTTCAGTCCATAGAAGATATAGCGAAGGGAAAGGTGAAGGTGGTTAAGGGAGCTTAAGTTGTCACATGCAAAGTTCGTAACCGACTACACGCTGTCGGAGTTTAAAGACAAACTTTCACGTCTGGGTTTTGAAAAGTTCAGAGCCTCCCAGATTCTACGGTGGCTGTATAAGAAGTTTGTCACCGACTTTGAGCTTATGACGGACCTACCCAAGGACCAGAGGGCGGACCTGAAAGAGAGGTTTTCCTTTCATCCCTTAAAACTTACAGACAGAGTGGACGCCCCAGATGCCAGCAAGTATCTGTTCAGAACCGAGGATGGACATACCGTAGAGACGGTTCTCATAAAGGAGAGGGACCACCTGACACTCTGTGTCTCTTCCCAGATAGGCTGTGCTGTAGGATGCACCTTCTGTGCAACAGCCCTTGACGGGCTGAAGAGAAACTTGAGAACCTCGGAGATAGTAGACCAGTTCATCCAGGTTCAGCGGGACACCCCCCAAAAGATAAGAAACGTCGTGTTCATGGGCATGGGAGAACCTCTGGCTAACTATGACAATGTCAGAAAAGCGGTTGAGATAATGGTATCACCCTGGGGTCTTGACTTATCCAAGAGGAGAGTAACCATCTCTACGAGCGGTCTGGTAGCACAACTCAGGAGGATGTCTAAAGACCCTGTGATGAGAGAGCTCAATCTTGCGGTTTCCCTAAACTCTCCTTCTCATAATGAGAGACTCAAGATAATGCCCATTACTAAGACCAACACACTTAGGGAGCTCATGGACGTCCTCGTAAGCTATCCATTACCGCGATACAGAAGGATAACCCTGGAGTACGTCCTTATTAAAGGTGTCAACGACTCTGACTCGGATGCCAAAAAGCTTGTGGAGCTTGTGGGAAGATTCAAAAAGAGGTTCAAGGTAAACTTGATACCTTTCAATCCCCACGAGGGTATACCCTACCAAAGGCCTCCCTTAGAGAGGGTTCTCAGGTTCCAGAGCATCCTCTGGAAAGCGGGCATATCCACCTTCGTAAGGTTTAGCAAAGGTGCGGAGGTGTTTGGTGCCTGTGGACAGCTCAGAGCTCAAAGGCTTATGTTAAAATCTCAACCCGATGAAAACTTTACCCAAGTGGTTGACTGAATTTGCAGTAATAATCGCTATAGTCCTGCTAATAAGGGCTACGCTCGTTCAGGCTTTTAATATACCCTCCGCATCTATGCAACCCACGCTACTCATAGGAGACTTCATACTGGTGAACAAGCTCGTTTACAGGCTTTCCCAACCCAGGAGGGGTGACATAATTGTCTTCAAGTATCCCGAGGACCCCCGTATTGATTACATAAAGCGCATAGTAGCTGGGCCAGGTGACCTGGTGGAGTTTGAAGAGTTCTACGATGCTAAGGCGGAGATAAACCTATACTCCTTAAAGGTAAACGGAGAGCCATACCCTTTGAGATTTGTAGCTCTGAGAAACTTTGAGGGCAGGTTCTACTACGAGTTTGAAGAGAAGATACCCATAAAGGGCAAGGAGATAGTTCACCACGTATGGTATTCCGCCTATCCGACCAAGGTTGCGGGACTCGTGGAGTTCAACGGAGAGGACTGCATAGAGCAAAGGGACAACCTGTGTGTTAAGTTTCGGGTCCCGCAGGGGCACTACTTTGTTATGGGTGATAACAGGGACAACAGTGAGGATAGCAGGTTCTGGGGCTTCGTTCCTCGGGAGAACGTAGTGGGAAAGGCCTTCGTAGTCTATTTCTCCGGAAGGGTTCCGTCCCTCACGCCCGAGGACGTAAGCATATTTACCGGCTTTCGACAGCTCTTTATTGCGCTCCTGAACCCGCGCCTTGATAGGATAGGGACGTTTTTTATATATTAGAAAGGATTTATAAAGACCTCCTCATCATCCAGTATGGAGAGGATTCCCACGAGGGTTGAAGGCTTAATGCCGGGAACGTGAACCGCACTGTTAAAGAGTAGCTCCACCGTAAAACGGGGCTCTACATAGGTCTCTGTTACGACCCCATTCTCTACAACACAGCACTTGGCAACTTCTTCCACAAACTTTCCCGAGACTTCTTTGTCTTCGGTGCTAAGGACGAACTCCAGGACCCTGTTGACAATGCTAAGCATCTTACCTTTATCGTTTGCCGGCAAGAAGTCGCTACCCGCTCTTATCCCTGACAGCTTCCTTATGGCCCCTTTGAACTCTGAGTAAGGAAGTCCGTATCTTGGGAGGACCATCTTAACCTCTAAGTGGCTAACCTTGCTCAGGGCTTGTTCAAGTATTAAGGAGCAGGGCATAAATATCCTATGATACAGCTTGACCTCTTGGGTTATATCATCGGAGCTTTCATTATAAAAGGAGCTCAGCAAGTGGGGTGTGAACAGGAAACCCGTATCTTCCTCGTATAGGCAGAAACCGCCCATGGAAGGAGAGAAGTTTATGGGTATGAACCTGAGCCTATGACCTGTTGCAAGGTTTGCTACGTAGGAGGGGAAGTCTCCGAAAGTCCTTATCCTGCCGGACTTGAATCCTGCTTCGGAAAGCTGACGCTTTATAGTGTGGTCCGTTATGAAACGGATGTTTGCTTTTTGCTCCGCTAACATAAAGCTGTTATATATGCTGGATACTTCGTCGGAAAGTAGAATAACCCCATCAAGCTCGTCAAGGTTAAACAGTATATCTTCCACGAGGTTTTTAACACCGCTCCACTCGTCAAGGGAGCCTATGTTTATGAGGAACGCTACTCTCTTGTTGTTTCCCTCGTAAATTCTCAGATAAACGTTCTTTAGCAGAGCGGGAACGGTAGAAAACTTAGATACTCTAAACAGACCCTTGTCCAGCTCCTCTAAGAGTTTTACCCCCTCCCGCACGTGCACATGCTTGGCTACCGCAGGGACGGGGCGGACCTTTTCCAGTAGGACCTTCAGAAACTCTTTGGTGTCCTCAAAGCTTTGCTCGTGATTGATTGCCTCGAAGGGCTTGAGCTGTATGCTTAGCTTCTCACTCTCCAGTATGGTTCTGAGCTCCTCTACGGTGCAGTCCATTCCCTTTACCTTTCCCTCTTGAACCGTCAGGAGGCAGGATTTGGAGTTTGAGACCTCCACAAGGGTCGTGTTTCTCCCATAGCTAAGCTTTATAAGCGTGTTAACTAAGCCCAGCTCTTTTGTGTCTTCCTCCGGACTGAACCTATGGAGACAGCTTAACTTGTTGAGTAGCTCAAGGGGGTTGAAGGGCTTGAGTGTAAAGTTCAGCTCCGAGAAACCTATGGACTTGAACTTAACTTCTTCCTCTTCCCTGTCAAGCAGGAAGAAAGGCAAGGGTATCTTCTCCTTAGTGAAGGCGGTTAACCATATCTTCACATCGGTGTGGTTCAGTATAACTATGTCTACATCCGCGGACTCTACGAGCTCTCGGAACATGTCGTCGTTGGTAGCTATGAGTAACTTATGTCCAGTGACATTAAATATGTCTCCTAAGAGGGGGAAGACCTCCCTGTCCCTGTCCAGTAAGAGAGCTTTTATAGCCATCACTCTATCTCCTTTTTCTTTGCAGCGACTTCCAGTAACTTAAGGTTCTCTCGCAGTATGTTAAGGGACTGGACCACCATAAAAAATGAGTGCTCCACCCTCAGAAGAGCACCCTCAAAGGATAGGTCATCTTCCAAAAGCCTCAGCTCCCTGAATCGCCTGAACATATCGTCTATTTCCGTTCCACAGCTCAGAAGTTTGGGTATCACCTCTTTGTAAAGCTTTAGGGCTTCATCTCTGGTGTCCATTTCCTTTGCTTCCCCTATACTTCTTGAGAATAGTATAAGTCATAATCGGAGCGGGTAATCTGAGTTTAAGCGAGCTATGTGGAGCGGGAAGTTTTGCATTCGGAACAGAGTCCGAATATCTCAAGCCGATGATGGGTAGGATGAAAGTTATACTGCTCACATACTTCGTCCTGGAGCTTTTCTATATCTTCGTTGACAAACTCTATTATCTTCCCACACTCCATGCATACGAGATGGTCGTGATGTGCTTTTCCTGCTATGAATTCGTATATAGTTCTGTTGTTTTGCTTTATAACCTCCTTTATAACTCCGAAGTCCTGAAGCAGTTTTATGGTCCTGTATACCGTTGAGCGTGACACACTCTTATCTCCCTGAGAAGCTATCCAGTTCACCAGCTCTTCTACTTCAAAGTGTTTACCGTATTTGGCTATCAGGTCTATGAGCTTTAACCTGCTCTGGGTTACCTTCATGTTCTTACGCTTTAAAAACTTGGTGAACTCCCTCTTTATATCTCTGAGCTCAACACTCATCGCAAGATAATATAATCAATCTCAATTTTGGTTGCAATAAGCTATGAGCCTGTTTAAAAAATCCCCAGAACACTGACAGAAGATTAAGGCACAATAAAAGGAGCCTACGGAGCCTACAATTTCAAGGATGTCAACTTTTTTAATAAGAGGAACCTCCCCTCGGAGGGAATAAAATTGAA
>CAYSNS010000026.1:0-8492 GCA_964432395.1 uncultured Aquifex sp.
CCACGTTGAGGCTCCCACAGCGGGTTCGGTTATCCTTGCGGGAGTTCTTCTTAAGATGGGAACCTACGGTTTCGTGAGATACTCCCTATCTCTCTTTCCAGACGCTTCCAAATACTACATACCCCTTATCTTTACCCTCAGCGTTATAGCTATCGTATACGCAGCTATGATGGCAATAGCCCAGACCCACATAAAGAGACTTATTGCCTACTCCTCCATATCTCACATGGGTATAGTTACGCTGGGGACTTTCGCCCTGGATAAGGACGCCCTCAACGGTGCGGTTTACATGATGATAGCCCACGGCCTTTCTTCCGCTGCTCTTTTCTTTGCTGCGGGCTTCATATACGACAGGATACACTCCTACCATATGGATGACCTCGGAGGTCTTGCCCGTTATCTTCCCAACTTCGCCATATTCTTCATGATTGCGGGTTTGGCAGGTATAGGTCTTCCCGGTCTTGCGGGCTTTATAGCTGAGTTTCTCGTTCTCTTGGGGACCTTCAAGGCTCACCCTGTCTGGGCTGTAATAGCTGGAACAGGAATGATACTGGGCGCAGCGTACTTCCTCTATATGTATAAGAGAGTTATGCTTGAGGAAGACACAATATCTGAGCACAGAAGGGAAAGGTGGAGCAAACTCAGAGACGTGGAAGTTCATCATGTGGTTCCTTTCCTCTTGATAATATCCGTAGCTTTTGTTATGGGTCTTTATCCCGCTCCCTTTGTCAAGATAGTAGACCATACCGCTAAGCTCGTGTTCGGAGGTTAAGCGTTGAACTGGAACACCCTGCTTCCGGAGATAGTTCTTGCCTTGGGTATACTTCTGGTGTTTGTGCTCGAGATATTCCTTAAAGAGAAGTATTACAAGCTTTTAACTCTTTTGAGCTTTGCAACTGTAGTTATCTCAGCGTTCTCGGTTCTGTTTGTAAATTACCCTGCGTCTACGCTCTTTGACGGGTTTACGGTAAGCGGTTATAACCTGATAGCCAAGGTCTTTTTGCTGGCGGTGACCGGTCTTGTCTTGCTCTCTTCTTACGATTTCTTCATAAGGAAGAGTTCTGTCTACAGCGAGCTTTCCTACCTATACCTGATAGCCCTTTTGGGCCTTATGGTTATGCTCTCGTCGGAGAACTTGGCGATAATCTTTGTGGGACTTGAACTCGCTTCCATAACTATGTACATACTCGTAGGGCTCTTTAAAAGGGAGTACTTCTCTAAAGAAGGCGCTTTCAAGTATCTCGTTATAGGCACTACGGGAACTTCCATGTTCGCTCTGGGTTCTGGGCTCGTATACGGTTCTACCGGGAGCCTTCTACTGGGTTTTCAGAGGTCTGAAGACCCTATGTTCGCTCTGGGTGTTCTTCTGCTTATGTCCGCTCTCGCACTCAAGGTTTCCGCGGTTCCTTTCCACTTCTGGACACCCGATGCCTACGAAGGAGCACCCACACCCACTACAGCCTTTCTGGCAACGGTTCCCAAGATAGCTATGTATTTCCTCTTTGCCAAGCTTACCGTATATATGTTCTCCGCCCTTCCTTCGTGGGAAATACTGATAGGAACGGTGGCGGTTCTATCTATGTTCTACGGTAACCTCATGGCTTACGCTCAGAGGAGCGTCAAAAGGCTCCTTGCCTACTCTTCTATAGCCCATGCGGGATACTTTACCCTTGCCCTGACGGTCGTAGACAAGCTCTTGATAAGCTCTCTCCTCTTTTACGTGTTTGTTTACGCTTTAGCTACCTTGGGAGCCTTTACGGTTCTGTCGGTTCTTGAGAAGAAAGATGGCTGGAGCCATCACTTTTTAGACTTTAAGGGAATAGCTAAGGAGCATCCTTTCTTAGCTTCCGCACTGGCTCTGTTTCTATTTGCCCTCATAGGTATACCTCCCATGGCGGTCTTTGTAGGAAAGCTGGGTATATTTATGGGGCTGGTCAGGAGCGAGCTCGTTATCCCCGCTTTCCTGTTTGCGATTGCGAGCATCATTTCCGCAGGATACTACCTGAAGGTTATAGTCTACATGTTCCTGCACGATAAGGAGAGAAACTGGGGAGAGACGAGAGTATCCGCAGGAGAGTCCTTCACTTTGCTGGCAAGCTCCGTAGCTACGGTTTTCTTCGGACTGTTTCCTCACGCTGTTTTAGAGTTCTTGCTTAAGTTCGTTTGATGATAGTTTTAGTATTTTTGGTGCTTCTTGCGGTAAGCTGGGGTTCGGAATTTATACTAAAACTCAGAGAAGGTAGCGAGCTGTCCGGGGAGGAGGGTCTGAGCGTTGTAAAGAGATTTGGAAACCACCTTCTCGTTCGCCTGCCTGGGGAACGAACACAGGTTCTGAGAGCCCTATCTCAACGCCCGGAGGTGGAGTATGTGGTCCCCAATCTTAAACTGCGAGCCTTCGCTCTGCCCGATGACCCTCTCTATGCGGACCAGTGGGGTATGAAGTTAGTAGGTGCAGAAAGTGCATGGGATTTAAGGGTAAGCTGTGAAGGTGTAACCGTAGCGGTGATAGATACGGGTATAGACTATACCCACGAAGACCTGCAGAGCAACATGTGGACCAACGCTCCCGAGTGCGAGGGAAAACAGGGTGTGGATGACGACGGAAACGGGTATGTGGATGACTGCCTCGGTTGGGACTTTGTAAGCGAAGACAACGACCCCATCGATGACAATGGACACGGCACTATGTCCGCAGGGATAATCGGAGCTGTGGGAAACAACGGGATAGGAATAGCGGGTGTATGCTGGAGAGCTTCTCTCATGCCATTAAAGATTCTTGACTCGCAAGGTGTGGGAAGTGCCTTTGACTTCCTAAGAGCTGTTTACTATGCGGTGGATATGGGAGCGCGGGTTATAAATACAAGTTTGGGAACCTGCCCTCTGGGTTATACAGGCTGTCCCCTGCAAAGCAGAAACGACCCTGCTCTTATTCCCCTTGAATCCGCTGTAAAGTATGCTCTCTCAAAAGGCGTTATAGTGGTTTCCGCTGCGGGGAACGACGGACTTGACTCGGACACCTATCCTGTTTTTCCCGGCGCTTACTCCGAAGCTTACCCAAACGTCATAAACGTAGCCTCCGTGGACGGAGACGGGAGCCTATCCTGGTTCTCCAACTACGGGGTAAAGAGCGTTGATATAGGCGCTCCCGGGGGTGTAAACCGGGAAGGGAAAGGTGTAATCAGCACCTTCACCTCAAACTCCTACGAGTTCGGTATGGGAACTTCCTACGCTTCCCCCTTTGTGGCGGGTGCGGTAGCCTATATCCTTTCCTCTCAACCTTTTCTGAGTCCCGAAGAGGTAAAAAACGCCATAAGGAGCGGGGCGGTAACCACACAAGAGCTTAAGACCAAGGTAGGCTCTGGGGGCTATCTCAGGATTTCTTCTGTGGGTGGTGATTTAGTCTCCGCAGGGGGGGGGGGTGGGTGTTCTGCAACGGGCACATCTTACGGTGTTTTTCTTGTTTTCCTTATACTTGCACGTTTACTGGTTCCAAAACTCTTTAAGTAGTTCCTCACGCCTCTTTTGTTCCTTTCTGTAGCGGTAGTAAGCATACAGGCTCATAATTAGAACTACGCCGAGTATAACCGGAAGAACTACTATTCCTATAATAATTACGAGCGCGGTGGTAAAGCCCACCACAAAACCGACCAAGAACATAAACAAGCACTGTAGGTTCATGGAAAATAAAATATAACAGGTTATGATAGAACTTGCGGTTTTGGGCTCCACAGGTTCTGTTGGAACTCAGACTTTAGAAGTCGTCAGAAAGTTTCCCGAAGAAATTAGGATAAAAGCCCTGCTTGCACGCAGGGCTTCCGATAGACTCCTTGAGCAGGTCCACGAGTTTAAGCCTTCTGTGGTGGCAACCTACGAACAGCCTCCTGAGGACTGGCTTTCCTCACTGCCCGAGGGAACGCAGTATGTTCACGGCGATGAAGGCTTACAAGCGTGCATAGAGGTGTCAGACAAGATTATGAACGCAGTAGCGGGCATACACGGCATAAAGCCCGCACACATGGTGCTATCCAAGGGTAAGATTCTCCTCGCCTCCAACAAGGAGTCAGTTATATGCCTGGGGGAGCTTGTGAAAAAGAACAGGGACAAGATAGTCCCGGTTGACAGTGAACATAACGCGCTGTTTCAGCTGCTTGGCAGATTGAAGAAGGAAGATGTCAAATTTATATACCTGACTGCTTCGGGAGGACCATTCAAGGACAAGTCCATAGAAGATATGAAGGGGGTATCTGTGGAAGATGCTCTCAAACACCCGCGCTGGAACATGGGGGCGAAGATAACAATAGACTCCGCAACCCTGATGAACAAGGGCTTTGAGATGCTCGAGGCGGTGAACCTGTTTAACGTTGACTTTGATACCGTTAGGGTAGTAATCCATCCCCAGAGCGTAGTTCACGGGATAGTGGAGCTAAAGGACGGGAGCTTTATTATGCATGCTTCTCAGACGGACATGAAAATTCCCATACTGCACTCCCTGTTTTTTCCCGAAAGGAGGGACTTTCCTTTCCCAAGAGCTTCCCTGACAGAGCTCTCACCCTTGAACTTTGAGCCTGTAGATACGGATAAGTTTCGTTCCCTTTACCTTGCCAGATGGGCGGGAGAGATGGGAGGCGTATACATACCCGTTCTTCTGGGCGCGGACGAGGAAGCAGTTAATCTATTCCTGGAAAGAAAGATAGGTTTTCTGGATATAGTTGAGCTTATAGAGCAGGCACTTTCAGAGGTAAACATAGAGGACCCTTCCGACTTAGATGAGATTCTTGAAGCGGTGGAATGGGGAAGGAGAAAGGTCAGGGAGATTTACGAGAGAGAGGATGTAAAAGGATAATGGACAGAATTCCCCAGATAGAGGAAGCTATTAGCAAGAAGGTGTGAGATATAAAGGCAAGCCTGAGGGAGTCTTTCAGTTCAATGCCGAGTGTTTTTAGAGGTATTATAAAACCCGTCTCGTAGGTCCCGTAGCCCATAAAGCCGTGCACAGGCAGTATGGTAGTCAGCTCTCCTCCCGCAAAGGCTATGCAGAACTTCAACAAGCTTAAATCCAGCATGGGAAGAAGAAGGACATATATAGATACCGCCTTCAAGAAGAAGCTTGAGGTTGAGAGAAAGCTCAGCACAAGGGAGAGCCTCACGTTGAGGTTCCTTCTAAGAAAGGCCTTGAGTTCTTTTATTCTCCTTACCTCAGGCAGGAGGTGCACTCCCAAGGGAAGTGTCGCAGATAGGAAAACGCCCAATATAAGGCTTACGAACAGCTCCGCCGTGCCGAGCTCCCAAGCATACAGGAGCAAGAATAGATAAAGTATTCCCAGCAGGTCATAGGCTCTACCCAAAAAGAAGCTCCAGAGGGAGCCTTTGAAGTTTACACCGAGCCTGCTGGCGTAATAGAACCAGCTCAGCTCCCCTGTCCTCGCAGGGAGAAGGTTGTTGAGGAATATGTTGGCGGAGTTTATCAGGAATGCTTCCCTAAAACTGAGCTGTGGAAGTATGAGCCCCCAACGCAAGCTTCTGAGTATCTGGCTCAGAGTATAAATTCCGAAGGCTAATAGGAGTTTGCGGGCTTCCAGCGTGGATATGCTGTCGGTGAGCTCCTTAAGGGGAACCTTCCAGAGAAGTAACAGGAAGAAGAGAGAAGAAATAAGAAAGGGAAATATGAACTTCTTTATCAGCTACCCTCCGGCACATCGTGGATAACCACGGGCCTGCCCGCCCAACGGGAGAGTATGTTTATCGCAACCTGCACACCGCTACCCGCAGCGCAGGTAAACATAGAGCTCGCTCCTGCGAGGAGCCCCGCAACGTAGAGGCCTTCTCTAACTTTGTAGTCCCCATCGTGCTTTACCATCACCCTGCCTGGTTTAGGGGACTTTGGATTATCTACTAACTCAACACCTTCGCATTCTATATCGAACCTGTGGAATCCGCTCGCAAGAACCACGATATCCGACTCAAAGTGTTTTCCCGAGTCGGTAAAGACCCTGAACTCTCCATCCGAGCCTTCAACCTTCACAACCTTTTCCTCCATGAAGTCAACACCGCCGTAAGACTTTATCTGCGCTTTAATCCTTTCGAGAATCTCTTTTCCGGTTAAACCCTGCTCTATGCCGGGGACGTTTTTAAATAGAGCCCTGTTCATGTCCGAACGCCCCGTGTCGAGAACCAGATACCTTTTGTTTTCTGCCCAGTCCCAGCCTCTTCCCTGAGCGGATGCAAGGGTAAGGGCACAGGAAAGTCCGGAAGCACCTCCTCCTACTATTATCACGTCGTATCTCATGGAGAGATATTATACAAGCTAACCTGTATCTGGGTATGGCGGGCCCGGGAGGACTCGAACCTCCAACCTGGGGATTTCTGACATTTTTCTGACACAAGCAGTTCCAGTGTTTCTTCAACAATACGGTTTACATAAGCCCTATACGATTCACTGAGCAAAAAAGGCTCTATCATCTTTACCGCTTCTTCCCTTTTGAGTTTCCCGCTTGCAAAACCCACAGCTATATCGTATAAAATATCGTCAGGTATCTTAGAAGTATCATAACCATTTATTTCCAAAAACTCAAGAAGGGCAAGAACTCCTACTCTTTTATTACCATCCACAAAAGGGTGGTTCTTTATTATAGCTTCGCAAAGAACAACAGCTTTTAGCAAAACCCCATCATATAAATCCACTCCCCCGAAAGAAGCTTTGGGTTTATTAACCGCGCTTTTCAAAAGTGATATATCCCTTAAACCTATCTTTCCTCCGAGTTCCTTAAAAATTCTGGTATACAAAGCAAGGATATCATTCACAGACAGGTATCTCACTTCAGTCTCCTGAGCAGTGATACTCTCTGACTAACAAGCTTTTTTGCATACCTGAGTTGACTATCACTAATATAGTTGTGTTCTTTGAGCAGTTTTTCAAGCTGGTCAGGTGTCTTGGCTATCTCAAAAATAGTCTTCAAATCCATTTTCGGTGCTTTTACCTTCATACTTCTAATATACCTCAAATCTCCTTGGTGTAAATTTTAATAATTGCTTACAATTCGTTATTATCGTTTAATGGCGGGCCCGGGAGGACTCGAACCTCCGACCTGGGGATTAGAAATCCCCTGCTCTGTCCTGCTGAGCTACGGGCCCTGATATGGAGAGTTTTATATTTTAAACGCCCCCCTCGTGTGCTTCAAGTATCAGTAGGGTCCACCGGAGAGTATCCTATACCTCCTCTTGGCATCGCTTAGCCAGGGTTCCTTACCTTTTGAGAGCTTTATGGCCCTCTCATAGCTTGCCAAAGCCTCCCTGTATCTGCCGATAGCCTCGTAGTTCCTTCCGAGGAAGTAGTGAGCGTCCGCAAAGGAGGGAACGAGCTTTACAGCCTCCTGCAGGTCTGAAATGCTCCTGTGGTAGGAAGCCATATTAAACAGAACTACACCCCTTATAAACCAGGAGAACACCAGCTGAGGGTCAATCTGAACTGCCTCGTTTGCATGGTGCAGAGCTTCTTTATGTCTCCCTTCCTCGGTAAGTATGGAGGAGATGTATATATGTGCCATCTGGTTTTTCGGATAAAGCCTCACCGCTTCCCTGAACTTGAGCAGGGCGGTTTGTCTGTCTTTTTTTCTATACAACTTCTTGCCTTCTTCATACAGTCTGTAGGAAGACTCCGTGCTCAGAAGCTTCTGCTTAATCTTCCTGAAAGTTTCAGAGTCCTTCTTCAGGTGCATACCCTTGTATCTATCCAGCTCTTTGGAAACCCTGCTTATCCTCTCGGAGGGTAAAGGGTGGGTAGATAGCCACGAGGGGACCTTTCTCCTCTGGAGCTTTTTGAACTTCTCAAAGACACGGGCAAGGCCTGAAGGGTCATAACCCGCTCTTGCGGTTATCCTTATGCCGAAGTCATCAGCCTCTCTTTCTTGGTCTCTGCTGAATTTAAGCGTCAGAAGCCCAGCTCCTACGTTGGCCA
Organism: uncultured Aquifex sp.; assembly: GCA_964432395.1. GTDB lineage: Bacteria > Aquificota > Aquificia > Aquificales > Aquificaceae > Hydrogenivirga. The sequence goes on from CAYSNS010000026.1 coordinate 7,955, forward strand.
TCTGGAGAAGAAGCTGTGAGCTCGTGCTTTTGTCCCCTACCAGGATAGCGGTAATCTGAAGCAGTAAGGAAAGTCCCATGACCTTCTCCAGGTAGCGGGCGTGGTGCCTCTTGTTTATGTGTCCCAGTTCGTGTCCCAGAACTCCCACCAGCTCGCTCTCGTTATCCAAGATAAGTAGCAGACCGCGAGTTACAAACACCGGCCCTCCCGGAAGAGCAAAGGCATTATGAGCGGAGGAACTTACCACATAAAACCTGTAGGGTAGCTTTCTCGGTGCAAGAGTGGAAAGCTGATTCCCCAAAGTCCTTACGTAGTTTTGGACCTCCTCGTCGGGATAGATACCCTCGTTCTGAGCTATGGCGGTAGGTATATACCTCTTACCGAGCTTTATCTCTTCTTCTTCAGGCAGGACGGAGAACCTTACACCTTTCGATACGGGAGCACACGATACCAGTGCAATTAAAAGGAACGATAGGATGACTTTCATATCCTTATACCATCGTGGTGGCGGGACTCGAACCCGCGACCTTCGGCTCCC
>CAYSNS010000027.1:0-8452 GCA_964432395.1 uncultured Aquifex sp.
GAGCCGACGGGACTTGAACCCGTGACCTCCGACATGCCATATCGGCGCTCTCCCAGCTGAGCTACGGCCCCTACAAGCTGAGAAATATATTTTACGATATCATGCCCTACCTTTCAAGTATTCAGGAAACAGGAGTGCGGGAAATAAGTTTGAACCGAATTTTATCTCCGGGGATTTTTTAAACAAACTCCAATTAAATTTGTTTTTTAGAGCAAAAAGGTTTATGATATTCTGTTAGCTCAAAACATCCTTGATGGAGGTATAAAGGGAGATGGCAAAGGAGAAGTTTGAGAGGACAAAGGAGCACGTAAACGTAGGAACAATAGGACACGTTGACCACGGTAAAAGCACACTAACTTCCGCCATAACATGCGTCCTGGCCGCAGGCCTCGTAGACGGCGGTAAAGCCCAGTGCTTCAAATACGAAGAAATAGACAAAGCCCCCGAAGAAAAAGAAAGAGGTATCACAATCAACATAACTCACGTTGAATACGAAACCGCAAAAAGACACTATGCCCACGTCGACTGCCCAGGCCACGCTGACTACATCAAAAACATGATTACAGGCGCTGCTCAAATGGACGGTGCCATACTCGTCGTCTCCGCTGCAGACGGCCCAATGCCCCAAACAAGAGAACACGTCCTCCTCGCAAGACAGGTTAACGTCCCCTACATAGTTGTCTACATGAACAAGTGCGATATGGTTGACGATGAAGAACTCCTTGAACTCGTCGAGCTTGAAGTTAGAGAACTCCTCACCAAATACGAATTCCCAGGTGACGATGTCCCCGTTATCAGAGGCTCCGCTCTGGGTGCCCTACAGGAGCTTGAACAAAACTCCCCAGGTAAGTGGGTCGAAAGTATAAAGGAGCTCCTAAATGCCATGGACGAATACATACCTACTCCTCAGAGGGATATGGACAAGCCTTTCCTCATGCCCATAGAGGACGTCTTTACTATCTCTGGTCGTGGAACGGTTGTTACAGGTAGGGTAGAGAGGGGAGTTCTGAAGCCCGGTGAGGAGGTTGAGATTGTTGGACTCAGAGATGAACCTCTCAAGACTGTTGCGACTTCCATAGAGATGTTTAGGAAGATACTTGATGAGGCTCTTCCTGGTGACAACGTTGGAGTTCTTCTGAGGGGAGTGGGTAAGGACGATGTGGAGAGGGGACAGGTTCTTGCAAAGCCTGGGACGGTTACGCCTCACAAGAAGTTCAGGGCGCAGGTATACATACTTTCCAAGGAAGAGGGGGGAAGGCATACTCCTTTCTTCCTGAACTACAGGCCTCAGTTTTACTTTAGGACAGCGGATGTGACTGGGACGGTGGTGAAGCTTCCTGAAGGTGTGGAGATGGTAATGCCTGGTGACAATGTTGAGCTTGAGGTGGAGCTTATAGCGCCTGTTGCTATGGAAGAGGGTCTTAGGTTTGCTATAAGAGAAGGTGGTAGAACTGTTGGTGCTGGTGTGGTCACCAAAATTCTCGACTGAGGAGTAACAGACTATGGAGCAGGATAGAATACGGATAAGGCTTAAGGCTTATGACCATAAACTCTTAGACGAATCGGTCAAGAAAATCATAGAGACCGTGAAGAGAACAGGAGGAGTTATAAAAGGTCCCATTCCTATGCCCACACGAATAAGGAAGTGGTGTGTTCTAAGGTCTCCTCACAAGTTTGAACAGTCCCGCGAACACTTTGAGATAAGGGAGCATGCGAGAATACTTGATATAACCAGAGTAACACCCCAAACCATAGAAGCCCTTATGGAGATAAACCTACCTGCGGGTGTTGATGTTGAAGTCAAGATGAGAGGTTAAGATATGGGCTTAGGAGTAATAGCAAGAAAGCTGGGAATGACAAGGGTCTTTACCACAGATGGAACTGCGGTTACCGTTACGGTAATACAGGTTCCTACCAACTACGTGGTTCAGGTAAAGACACCTGAAAAGGATGGCTATTCCGCTCTGCAGGTGGGTGCGGTGGAGGCAAAGGAAAAACACCTCACCAAACCCATGATAGGGCACTTCTCCAAAAAGAACGTTAAGTTACTCAGATACTTGAAGGAGTTCAAGGTAGATAATCCCCAGGACTTCCAGGAAGGACAAGAGCTCAAGTTAGAAGAGATATTTCAGCCCGGTGACCTGGTAGATGTAGTAGGAACATCCAAAGGAAGGGGCTTTGCGGGAGCTATGAAAAGGTGGGATTTCGGAGGTTTTCCCAAGTCTCACGGGCACAGATACCACAGAGCGGTAGGAGCCATAGGAAATAGAACTGACCCGGGAAGGGTATGGAAGGGTAAGAAGATGGCAGGACACTGGGGGGCGGAGAAGATAAGGGTTCAGTCTCTGCTGGTTGTAGACGTGTTGCCAGAAGAGTCTCTCTTGCTGGTAAAGGGCTCTATCCCAGGTCCCAATAAAGGCATAGTTTATGTAGAGCAATCACGTATAGCAAGCCGTAAGAAGCAGAAGCTTAAACAGGAAAAGCTAAAGCCTATTGTAGAAGGGTTAATTAAGTCAGGAGCACAAACATGAAGATAGGCAGAGTGGAAGTAAAGGACGAGGTTTTCAACGTAGAGGTCAAGAAGCACGTCTTGTGGGAGGTGGTAAAGTGGCAACTTGCCTCTCGCAGGCAGGGAACGCACTCTACAAAGACAAGGGGTGAAGTAGCCTACAGCGGTAGGAAAATACTCCCCCAAAAGGGAACGGGGAACGCAAGGCACGGCGACAGAGGCGCTAACATCCTTGTAGGCGGTGGTGTAGCTCACGGCCCCAAACCCAGAGATTACTGGTATCCTCTGCCCAAAAAGGTCCGCAAGCTTGCCCTTAAGATGGCTCTCTCAGACAAAGCCAAGAGCAAGGATATACTTATACTCAGCTCCATAGATGTAGGTAAAACCCCTAAAACGAAAAAGGCTCTTGAGTTTTTAAAAGGGAAGAAACTTGATTCAAGCAAGGTTCTTATAGTTCTGCCCGAAAAGGACGAAATTGTTATTAAATCCTTCAGGAACTTGCCCAACGTTAAGGTGCTTCCCGTGGAAGGGTTGAATGTTTACGACATACTCTGGAGTGACAAGCTTGTCATCCTAAAGGATGCTCTGGAAGGTATATACAAGAGGGTAGGAGCATGAGCCAGCGTAGACCTCACGAGATAGTTATAAGACCTGTAATAACAGAAAAGAGCAACAGGCTTATGGAGGACTATAAAAAATACACCTTTGAAGTCGCTCTGGACGCTTCAAAGTCTGAAATAAGAAACGCTATTGAGGAGCTCGTTGGTGTTAAGGTGAAGAAGGTAAACACTATGATAGTGAAGCCAAAGAAGAAGAGGGTAGTGGGCAAACTCAGACAGTATGGGAAAACGAAGAAGTGGAAAAAGGCCATAGTTACCCTTGAGGAAGGCCAGGAGATAGACCTACTCAACTTTGCAACTTAAGGAGAGGTAAGATGGGTGTAAGGAAGCTTAAACCTGTCACAAACGGAACTAGGCATGCAGTTATATACGACTTTGCGGAGATTACCAAAAAAGAGCCAGAAAAGTCCCTTGTGTTCTTCTGGCACAGAGCGAAGGGAAGGTCCAGACAACAAGGTAAAATAACCTCAAGGCACAGAGGTGGCGGGCATAAGAAACTGTACAGACTCATAGATTTCAAAAGAGATAAAAGTCTTGTCCCCGCAAAGGTAGCATCCATAGAGTATGACCCTTTCAGGAGTGCCAGGATAGCTCTCTTGCACTATGCGGACGGAGAGAAGAGGTATATCCTGTGGCCCGAAGGTTTGAAAGTGGGCGATACAGTTATGTCCATAAGCTACGAAGATGCTTCTGCGGGAAAGGCACTACCCGAGATAAAGCCCGGCAACGCTATGCCTCTTAAGTTCATCCCGGTGGGTACGATTATCCACAACATTGAACTCCATCCAGGTAAAGGTGGACAGCTCGTGCGCTCCGCAGGTGTAGAAGCCCAGGTCCTCGGAAGGACAGGTAACTACGTTCAGGTAAGACTGCCTTCTGGCGAGATGAGGCTTATCCACGAAAGATGCATGGCCACGATAGGCAAAGTAGGATTGGCGGAGCACGAGCTTATAAAGCTCGGTAAGGCGGGAAGAGCAAGATGGCTTGGTTGGAGACCTCACACGAGAGGAACAGCTATGAACCCTGTTGACCACCCGCACGGCGGTGGTGAGGGTAGAACGAGAGGTAAGCATCCCGAGTCACCGTGGGGATGGAAGACCAAGGGCTACAAGACAAGAAGGGGCAAAAAATATTCAGACAAGTTCATAATTACACGTAGAGACGGGAGGCCGCTCTGATGGGATTTAGAGGCTCTTGGAACAAAAGGAACAGGCTCATAGAAGACCTGGATAGCTTCTACAAGCTATACAAAAAGATTCACAGGCTACACAAAAAGGTAAGAAAAGCTCAAAAGAGGGGCAATCCCGAGGTCATAGAGAGACGTATACAGAAATACGAAGAAGTCTACGAACAGTTTAGAAACATGGTAAACAAAAAGGCCTGGGTCCATCCCAAGCTATGGAAGAAGATAAAGCGGATGAACGAAAGCGGGGACAGGAAGGTGATAAAGACCTATTCCCGCTCTACTACAATAATTCCGGAGTTCGTGGGGCATACGATAGCGGTCCACAACGGTAAGACGTTTGTTCCCGTATACATAACCCAAGATATGGTAGGACACAAGCTCGGTGAGTTTGCTCCTACAAGAACCTTTAGGGGTCATCCCGAAAAGAGCGCTAAGGTAGTCAAGAAGAAGTGAGGTGTTAAGTATGGGACAGCTGAAGATAAAGGATAAATCCCAAAGGGAAGGCTACCGTCAGGGAGAAGCCATAGCGGTGCTCAGATTCGCCCGCATATCTCCTCTAAAGGCAAGACTCGTTCTGAGGGAGATTCAGGGTAAAGACGTCGGAGAAGCTCTTTATCTTTTGAAGGTCATACCCAAAAAAGGTGCCCGTATAGTGGAAAATCTCTTAAAGAGTGCTATAGCTAACGCAGAGCAAAAAGGCCTTGACCTCGATAGCCTTTACGTAAAGAAGGCAGTTGCGGATAGAGGTCCTATGTTTAGGAAGTGGCTTCCCAGAGCGCACGGGAGGGCTACTATGCTCAGAAAGAGGTTGTCTCACATAACAATAGTTGTAGCGGAAAGAGAGGCAAACCAGGAGGACTGATACATGGGGCAGAAGACGCATCCTATAGGCTTTAGGCTCGGAGTGAATAAGAGTTGGGACTCCAAGTGGTATGCTCCCAAAAGGGATTACTCCCGCATGCTCCACGAAGACCTAACCATAAAGAACTATATAAAAAATAGGTATAAGGTGGCGGGAATATCCAAGATAGACATAGAAAGGATAGTAGACAAGCTAAAGATACGCATACACGCAGCGAGACCTGCAATAATCATAGGGAGAAAGGGACAGGAAGTAGAGTCCCTTAAAAAAACCGTTGAGAAGATGATTCCCGGAAAGGAGATAAGCATAAACGTAAGCGAGGTCAGAATTCCCGAAATGGATGCCCAGCTGGTAGCAGAAGACATAGCCCTGCAGATAGAGAGGAGAGTATCCCATAGGAGAGCTATGAAAAGGGCCATAGACAATGCCCTCAAGGCAGGCGCCAAGGGTGTAAAGGTGCAGGTAAAGGGAAGGATAGGAGGAGCGGAGCTCGCTCGTAAAGAGTGGTTCTTAGTAGGAAGGATGCCACTCCAGACAATAAGAGCGGATATAGACTACGGGTTTGCCACCGCATACACAAAATACGGAATACTCAGCGTAAAGGTCTGGATATACAAAGGAGATATACTCAAGGGACAGAAAGAAGAGGTTATGAAGAAGATAGAAGAGGACTTGGCTCAGGCTTCTCAAGGAGGTGAGTAAGAATGTTTCTTCAGCCTAAAAAGACCAAGTTCAGAAAACAGCGCAGGGGAACCCTGAAAGGTAAATCTCTCAGAGGTAACAAGGTAGCTTTCGGAGAATACGGCATACAGGCCCTTGATAGGGCATGGATAACCCAGAGACAGATAGAAGCGGTCAGGGTAGCCCTCGTAAGAGCGCTCAAAAAGGGTGCCAAGGTCTGGATAAGGATATTTCCCGATAAACCTTACACCAAAAAGCCCAACGAGGTTAGGATGGGTGGCGGGAAAGGAGACCCTGAAGGTTTTGTTGCGGTCGTAAAGCCCGGAAGAATCATGTTTGAGTTTTCTGGAGTTCCCGAGGAAGTGGCACAGGAGGCCTTCAGGCTCGCTTCCGCTAAGCTACCTATAAAGACAAGGCTTGTCAAGGCAGGAGGCTTTACGGTATGAAGGCGGAAGAGCTGAGAAAACTTAAGGTGGATGAACTGAAGAAAAAAGCGGACGAGCTCAAAATGGAACTTTTAAAGCTCAGGTTTCAGCAGAGGATTTCCGGGCTGGACAATCCTATGGCCATAAGGAACTTAAGAAAAGACATCGCAAGGGTCCTTACCGTTCTTAGAGAAAAAGAACTGAGGGGTGAAGTTTGATGGCGGAAAAGAAGTGGCACGAGAAGAGAAAGAGCCTTGTGGGAGTTGTTGTTTCCGATAAGATGGATAAAACCGTAGTTGTTAAGGTTGATAGAAGGGTCCCCCACCCGCTTTACGGTAAGCACATAATAAAGAGCAAAAAGTATCATGCGCACGATGAGAAGAACGAGTGCAGAGAGGGAGACTTGGTGGAGATTAGAGAAACAAGACCCCTTTCTAAGACAAAACGCTGGGTAGTTACAAAGATACTCAAACGGGCAAAAAAGCCGGAGGAAGCTTTAAGCGAAAACTCATAACTTTCCTTTTTGGTATATCCGCTTATTATTATCTATATGCTCCGCTACTTGATTTACGTTGCGTTGGTTTTCCTAACGGCGGACCACATCTACACCCATTGGGGCCCCGAAATAATAAACAAGGTAGCCAGCTCTCTTTCGGGCAAAGATGTGGTAGTTGTTGAAAAAGCCCCCTACAGGGAAAGTTTAATAGACAAGCTCGCCAAAAATGTAATCGGGAAGATTGAAGAGCTTCGGAGGTAGCAGATGGAGGGTTTCAAGTTCAACACCATAGAAGAGGCGATAGAAGACATAAGAGAAGGGAAGATGGTAATAGTGGTAGACGACCCGGACCGTGAGAACGAGGGAGACCTCGTCATGTCCGCTCAGAAGGTCACACCAGAAGCCATAAACTTTATGGCCAAATACGGAAGAGGTCTGATATGTTTATCCCTTACACCCGAAAGGTGCGAAGAGCTGGACCTATATCCGATGGCCCACAGAAATACAGACCCAAAGGGAACCTACTTCTGCGTCTCTATAGACGCTCATCCAAAGCACGGAACGACAACAGGAATATCCGCCTACGATAGAGCAAAAACCATCCAGCTGGCAATAAGCCCTGATGCAAAACCTTCGGACTTCATCCGACCCGGGCATGTGTTTCCTCTAAAAGCGAGGCCCGGAGGTGTTTTGGAAAGAGCGGGGCATACGGAAGCGTCGGTAGACCTGGCAAGGCTCGCAGGCCTATATCCCGCAGGCGTTATATGCGAGATAATGAAAGAAGACGGAACTATGGCAAGGCTCCCGGACCTTATAGAGTTTGCCAAACAACACAACCTCAAGATAATCACCATAGCGGACCTGATAAGATACAGGCTAAAGAGAGAAAGGCTTGTGGAAAAGGTTGCAAGCGCTCACCTACCTACACCCTGGGGGGTCTTTAAGATACATGCCTACAGGCACAAGCTCACAGGCGAGGAGCAGGTAGCCCTCACAATGGGAGAGTGGGAAGAAAACGAGCCCGTGCTCGTAAGAGTTCACTCAGAATGTCTGACAGGAGATGTATTCCGCTCAATGAGATGCGACTGCAGACCTCAGCTGGAATCCGCTCTTGAGAAGATTTCCAAAGAAGGCAAGGGAGTCTTGGTATACATACTGGGGCACGAGGGAAGGGGTATAGGCATAGCCAACAAGATAAAAGCCTACGAGCTTCAAGAGAAAGGTTACGATACGGTAGAGGCGAACGAAAAGCTCGGCTACCCGCCGGACCTGAGAGATTACGGCGTTGGTGTGCAGATTCTCCTTGATTTGGGCGTCAGGAAGATGAAGCTTATGACCAACAACCCGAGAAAGATAGTAGCCCTCGAAGGCTTCGGGCTTGAGGTAGTAGAACGCGTTCCTCTCAAAACAGAGCCCACACCTTACAACAAGGTCTACCTTTCAACTAAAAAGGATAAACTCGGACACATGTTTTGAGGAGAATGCCATGGGAGATTTCAGAAAAGCCGGAACGGACAGAGGAGATATAAGAGCGGAGCTCAAGAACCACCTCCTTGCCATAAGGATAAGGAGAGAAGAATACCTGAGCATAATAGACGAACTTGAACCTGAAGAGCTTGAGTATGACCTCAAAGAGTATAGGGAATACTTTGAAAAGCAGGTAAAGCCCCTAT